>NZ_RZTO01000845.1:0-2577 GCF_003997225.1 Mesorhizobium sp. M2C.T.Ca.TU.002.02.1.1 | reverse complement strand
ACGCCTTCCTGCTCGACTGGCGCGCGACGCTGATCCCCGGCCTGTCGATGCCGGTCGCCATGATCGGCACCATCGCCGCGATCTATCTCGCCGGTTTTTCCGTCAACATCCTGACGCTCCTGGCGCTGGTGCTGGCGACCGGCCTTGTCGTCGACGACGCCATCGTCGTGCTGGAAAACATCGTGCGCCGCCGCAACGAAGGCATGGGGCCGCGCGCCGCGGCGGTGCTCGGCACCCAGGAAGTGTTCTTCGCGGTCGTCGCCACGACGCTGACGCTGGTCGCCGTCTTCGTGCCGATCTCCTTCCTGCCGGGACAGACCGGCGGCCTGTTCCGCGAATTCGGCTTTGTGCTGGCGATGTCGGTGCTGCTCTCCTGCGTGGTCGCGCTGACGCTTTGCCCGATGCTTGCCTCGCGCATGCTGACCAGCGCCTCGCTTCACCATGAAGGCGGCACAGGCATCGGCGCGCGCATCGGCGGGGCGCTGCATCGGCTGTACAAGCGTTGCCTGCATCTTTGCCTCGACGCGCCCTGGATCGTGGTGCTGGTCGCGCTCATCTTCGCCGGCACCGCCTTCACCCTGTTCGGCACCATCCGCCAGGAACTGACGCCGGCAGAGGACCGCGCCGTGGTGCTGTTGCGCATCAACGCGCCGCAAGGCGTCAGCCTCGACTACACGACCGAGCAGATGCGCAAGATCGAGCGGCTGATCCAGCCGCTGCGCGATTCCGGCGAGATCCGGTCGACCTTCGAGAACGCCGGCAACAACGGCTCCTACAATTCGGGCTTCATGGTGATGACGCTGGCGCCCTGGGACGAGCGCATGCGCAGCCAGCAGGAGATCATGGCCGACATCAGCCGCTTGACGAAACAGGTGCCGAGCGTGCGCGTCTTTCCGGTGCAGCCGAACAGCCTTGGCATCCGCGGCGCCGGCAACGGCCTGCAATTCGCGCTGGTCGGCAACGACCGCAAGGCGCTGAGCGAGGCGGCGGTGAAGGTCGTCGACGCGATGCGCCAGGATCCCCGCTTCCAGACGCCGCGGCTTTCCGTCGATCCGACGCAGCCGCAGCTCGCGGTGGCCATCGATCGCGAGCGCGCCTCCGATCTCGGCATCGACATCACCGGGCTCGCCGACACGCTGCAGGCCATGCTCGACGGCAACGATGTCGTCGACGTCTACATCGCCGACCGCAGCTATGGCGTGAAGCTGGTCTCGACAACCAACCCGATCAACGATCCGACCGATCTGGAAAACATCTTCCTGAAGACGTCCGATGGCCGCTTCGTGCCGATGTCGACCATCGCCACGCTGACCGAGCGCGCCGTGCCGCCGTCGCTGACACGCGAGCAGCAGCAGCCCTCGGTCGCGATCACCGCCAATCTCGGCAGCGGCTTCGCGCTCGGCGAGGCGCTGACCCGCGCCGAGCAGATCGCGGCGCCGCTGCTGCCGCCCGGCGCGCGCATCCTGCCGCTCGCCGAGGCCGCCACGCTCGGCGAGAGCAACAGCGCCATGATCGCCGTCTTCGGCTTCGCGCTGGTCATCATCCTCCTGGTGTTGGCGGCGCAGTTCGAGAGCTTCATCAGCGCGGTCATCATCATGGCGACCGTGCCGCTGGGCTTGGCCTGCGCGATCTTCGCACTGCTCCTGTCGGGTACCAGCCTCAATGCCTACAGCCAGATCGGCCTGGTTCTTCTGGTCGGCGTCATGGCCAAGAACGGCATCCTCATCGTCGAGTTCGCCAACCAGCTGCGCGACCGTGGGGCAGGCGTGCGGGAGGCGATCGAGGAGGCCGCCACCATTCGCCTTCGCCCGGTGATGATGACCATGATCTGCACCGTGCTCGGCGGCGTGCCGCTGGTGCTGGCCGCCGGCGCCGGCGCCGAGGCGCGCGTGGCGCTGGGCTGGGTCATCGTCGGCGGCCTCGGGTTGGCCACCATCTCGACCCTGTTCCTGACCCCGGTCGCCTATCTCCTGCTCGGCCGCTTCGTCACGCCGAAGGCGCATGAGGAAGCCCGGCTGAAGCGCGAGCTCGAGGAAGCGGCCTATGTCGACCTGGAGCCGGCCGAGTAGGCTATTTCAACAACCGGCCTTCGATCGACCAGCGCGCAGCCAGGAAGTTCAGCACGGCCGCGACCACGACACCGATGATCTTGGCAGGCCAGACGCCGACGGCCCCCGCCAGGACAGCGATCGAGAGGCTCGAGACGCCAAGCGAAATCAGCGCGCCCAGTGAGACGAAGCGCAGGAAGGAATGGTGGAGCCGGATACCGGGGTCCCGCTCGAACGACCAGAAGCGGTTCGCCACGAAGGAGAAGAGCACCGCGACGAACCAGGCGCCGACATTGGCGACCAAGGCCGGCACCGCGAGCTTGAGCAGCAGGAAGAATGCGGTGAGGTCGATGCCGGTGTTGACCAGCCCGACCAGGGCGAAACGGACGATCTTGTTGCCGGTCGAACGCTGCGGCTGGCCGACGCTCATGCTTCGCCGCCCATGACGCGCACGCCGGCCCGTTCGAGGCTGGCGCCGAAATCCTCGGAACTCAGAACCGCAAACTCGACCTCGCGCACGGCTTGCATC
>NZ_RZTO01000844.1:0-2577 GCF_003997225.1 Mesorhizobium sp. M2C.T.Ca.TU.002.02.1.1 | reverse complement strand
CCTGACGAGGTCAAGATCCTGTCCGGCTTCATCCTCGACGAGGACGGCGAGACGATGATCACCACCGGCACGCCGGTGTCGATGCTGATCGACAATGTCGACCAGCGCTCCAAGGATTACGGCGAGATCGCCCGCCAGTACCGGCCCGGCCATGCCGACTACACCTATGACGTCAAATACGGCTTGCGCGACCACCGCGGCGGCGGCCGCTCCTCTGCGCGCGAGACGGCGGCGAGAGTGGCGGCGGGCGCGCTCGCCCGCAGGATAGTGCCCGGCATGGTGGTGCGCGGCGCGCTGGTTTCGATGGGCGAGAAACAAATAGATCGCGCCAACTGGAACTGGAATTTCGTCGGCGACGCCGAAAACCCGTTCTTCACCCCGGATCCGGCCTCGGTTCCGGTCTTCACCGCCTATCTCGACGGCATCCGTAAGGCCGGCTCCTCGGTCGGCGCGGTGATCGAGATCGTCGCCGACGGCGTACCGGCGGGGCTCGGTGCGCCGATCTACGCCAAGCTCGACCAGGACATCGCGTCCGGCCTGATGTCGATCAACGCCGTCAAGGGCGTCGAGATCGGCAATGGCTTCGAAGCGGCCCGCATCACCGGCGAACAGAATGCCGACGAGATGCGCATGGGCAATGACGGCAAGCCGGTGTTTTTGTCCAACCATGCCGGCGGTATCCTGGGCGGCATCTCGACCGGGCAGCCGATCGTCGCCCGCTTCGCCGTCAAGCCGACCTCCTCGATCCTGACCCCGCGCCAGTCGATCGACAAGGACGGCAAGGATGTCGAGGTGATGACCAAGGGCCGCCATGATCCTTGCGTCGGCATCCGCGCCGTGCCGATCGGCGAGGCCATGGTTGCCTGCGCGATCGCAGACCATTATCTGCGGCATAGAGGACAGACAGGGAAGGCAGGGGAGTAGGGCAGTAGGGCAGTAGGGCAGCAGGTTCACGCTGCCGCCCGCAGCCCGCCAAACTTTTTCCTTTCCCCTACTCCCTTACTGCCCTATTCCCCTACTCCCTTGCGAGCGAAGCGAGCGCCCCATGCCTTACGACCAGAAGAAGATCGTCGAAGCGATCCGCGCCTTCGAGCGCGGCGAGATCGTCGTCGTCATGGACGATGACGGGCGCGAGAACGAGGGCGACCTGATCGTCGCCGCCGTGCACTGCACGCCGGAGAAGATGGCCTTCATCGTGCGCAACACCTCCGGCATCGTCTGCACGCCGATGCTGCGCGCGGACGCCAGGCGCCTGAACCTCGCGCCGATGGTGGCGGACAATGACTCCGCGCACACCACCGCTTTCACGGTCAGCGTCGACTTCAAGCACGGCACGACGACGGGCATTTCCGCCGACGACCGCACGCTCACCGTGCGCAACCTTGCCAACGGCAATGTCGGCCCGTCGGATTTCGTGCGCCCCGGCCACATCTTCCCGCTGATCGCGCGCGAAGGCGGCGTCTTGATGCGCTCCGGCCATACCGAAGCCGCGGTCGATCTCTGCAAACTCGCCGGCCTGCCGCCGGTCGGTGTCATCTCCGAGCTGGTCAACGACGACGGCACGGTCAAGCGCGGGCCGGAAGTGCAGGCCTTCGCCGAGGAACACGGTCTGAAGCAGGTTTCGGTCGCCGATCTCATCGCCTACCGCCAGCGCAAGGAAACGCTGGTCCAGCGCGTCGCCTGTTCCGACATCGAAACGCCCGGCGGCAAGGCGCAGGCTTTCACCTACACGCTGCCATGGGATTCCATGCACCACCTGGCGGTCGTCTTCGGCGACATCCGTGACGGCGAGGACGTGCCGGTGCGCCTGCATCCGGAAGATGTCGTCACCGACGTCTTCGGCACCAGCCACCGGCTCGACGGCATCATGAAGGCGATGGGCGAACGCCGGCGCGGCGTCATCGTCTATCTGCGCGAGGGCTCGGTCGGCGTCGCCCACCAGGAGCGCAAGCGGCCGCAGAGCGGCGACCGCGAGGATCACGAGGAAGCCCGCCGCCGCGAGAACGAATGGCGCGAGATCGGCCTCGGCGCCCAGATCCTCAAGGACCTCGGCATCTCCTCGATCAACCTGATCGCCTCGCGCGAGCGCCATTATGTCGGCCTCGAGGGCTTCGGCATCCATATCGCGAAGACGGAAATTCTTTAGGCGTCGAAGGGTTGGCGCTTCAGGCGATTAGCTGAAGTACACGACTTCGTCATCCTCGGGTCTGCGCTCCGCTTCGCGTCGCTCCGCCCGTGGATGACGAAGTCCCGAAGGTCAGGGCCAACTCCCAACGTCTGCGATGATCAACGGACGGTTCGGTACGCCTGACCGTCACTCCGCCGGCATCACCGCCTCGCCCCTATCCATATCGCAATCGCCTATCGCCAGCCGGCATTGTCCGGCGAGCACGGTGGCCAGCGCAATCGCGCCCGCTGCCACCGATACCCAGAACCCGTTCTGCGGTCCGAAAGTGTCGACCATCCAGCCGGCGGCGAAGGAACCGAGCGCCATGCCGATGCCGATGCCGGTCGTCACCCAGGTGACGCCTTCGGTGAGCATCGCCGGCGGCACGTGGCGCTCGATCAGGCCGAAGG
>NZ_RZTO01000843.1:0-2581 GCF_003997225.1 Mesorhizobium sp. M2C.T.Ca.TU.002.02.1.1 | reverse complement strand
CGATCAGGCTTTCGAAGGTCGCCGGGTCATTCGCCTCAGCCCAACGCACTTCCCAGCCGAAGTTCTTGAAAGCATGTCCGAACTGATTGATCGAGCCGCCATAAAGCTTGTTGGCGGCGATGAAATTGTCGCCGGGCTGCATCAGATTGTGGAAGACCAGCACCTGAGCGGCATGGCCGGAGGCGACGGCAAGCGCGGCGGTGCCGCCTTCCAGCGCGGCAAGGCGCTCCTCGAGCACCGCCTGCGTCGGATTCATGATGCGGGTGTAGATGTTGCCGAATGCCTTCAGCCCGAACAGCGAGGCGGCATGGTCGGCATCATCGAAGACAAACGAGGTGGTCTGGTAGATCGGCGTGGCGCGGGCGCCGGTTGCCGGATCCGGCTTTGCGCCGGCATGAACGGCTAAAGTGTTGAAACCGGGCGTACGGGTCATCGAAACCTACCTCTCCTGATCTTTCGAAATCGCCGGGCATTCTTGGCGAAGCCCGAGTTGGAATGCAAAGAAGAAAATACCTTTCGGGGCGCGATCTGCGACGAACGCCCGGAAAAATACATTTCTTCCCGGAATAATTTTGCGCGAAGCGCGGCCAGCCTATTTCTGCCGTACACCGAAGCTCTGGAAGCCCTGCCTCATCAAAGGCTTCTTCGACGACAGCACCCCGGAGTTGACGCCGGTCCAGCCGATCTCGCCCGACAGCTTGCCGTATTCGATTTTCGGGCAACGATTCATCACCACCTTGATGCCGGCCGCCTCGGCGCGGGCAGCGGCCTCGTCATGGCGCACCCCAAGCTGCATCCAGACGACCTTGGGCAGCGGATCGAGCTTCAGCACCTGGTCGATGATGCCGGGCACCGCCGCGGACCCGCGAAAAATGTCGACCATGTCGACCGGATGCGGCAGATCGGCGAGGCTCGCATAGACCGTCTGTCCGAGGATCTGCTTGCCGGCATGACCGGGATTGATCGGCAGCACCGAAAAGCCTTTGGCCAAAAGGTATTTCAGCACGAAATAGCTCGGCCGCACGTCGTTGGGCGAAGCACCGACCATGGCGATCGTCCTCACCGAGTTCAAAATGCCGGCGATATAGGCGTTGTCGTAGCTATCGTGATTCATGCTGCGATGGTCTTCCTGCGGTAATGGTAGCGATAGAGCTCGCGGTTGAAGCCGAGCGAAGCGTAGAGCGCGCGTGCGGGCGCGTTGTCGGCAACCACCTGCAGGCAGCCGGCCTTCGCCCCCGCTCGCCTGGCCCAGCCGATCAGACCGCCGACCGTCCTGCGGCCGAGCCCTTGCTGCCGGAATCCGGCGTCGGTTTCAACCGCCTCGACGACAAGCAGCCCGTTGCGGATGACGCCGAAGGCAAAGGCCGCGATTTGGCCATCACGCTCGCACGACACGAATGCCCTGTCGCCCACGATCAAGCTCGTCATATGGCGAAAGATGCGGCGCTCCGCATCGTCGTAGCCGCCGGTACGGAAGCGCGCCTCGAACCAGGTCTCGGTCGGTGCCGCCGAGACCGTGATGTCGCCATCGCTGTTTCCCTCCAGCGCGTCGATCTCGGCATGGAGGTGTATCGTACCGCCTTCCCGGCTGTAATCCCGACGGTCGAGTTCGAGTTCCAGTTCGGGCGCGATGTCGGGAACGCGAAACAGCGGGGCCTGGCCATGACTGGCGTAGAACGCCTCGGCGGCGTCGATCACTCGCTCAGGCGCGCCGCGCCGGCCACGCAAGGGATTGGCGGAATTCGGCCGCCTTATCCGCCCACCTGAGCGGCGAAACATCCATCCCAGAGCCACGGTCTCAAGCGCGGCAGGCCACGCCTCGCGACAGGCTTCTTCCACTTCCCAACTGAGATCTTCCCGGTTCACGCGCCCACCGCTACTCATCGTCGTCCCGCAGCGCCTCCTCCATAAACATCTGTGGGTCGCTGCAGAAGTCGCGCATCATGCGAAAATGATCGGTGTCCTGAAAATCGATCGGGTCGAGGCCGAAGCGGCTGATGCGGAAGAGCCGCGCATTCGGGCAAGCCATCAGCAGGGGCGAATGCGTCGCCATGATGACCTGCGCGGTGCCGGATTGCTCCATGCGCTGAAGCAATTTGAGCAATTCGATTTGACGCGTCGGCGACAGCGCGCTTTCGGGCTCGTCGAGAATGTAGATGCCTTGCCTGCGGCAACGCTCCTCGAAGAAGCGGATGAAGCCTTCGCCATGCGACCAGGACAGGAAATCGGGCGGCGGCGGCTTGAACGGATCTTCGAGCGCAACCTTATCGAGGTAGCGCGCGACCGAGTAGAACGATTCAGCGCGGAAGAACCAGCCTGCGGTGACTTTCGGCAGCCAATGGCCGCGCAGCGTGTCTGCAAGCGCCGCGCCGCTTTTGTCGATGGCGATGGAATGATCTACCGGACGATAACCCTTGCCGCCGCCCGCCTCGTCATAGCCTGCCAATGCTCCGATCGCTTCCAGCAGCGTCGATTTACCGGTGCCGTTCTCGCCGACGATGATGGTGATGGCCGAGGCGAATTCGAACTCGAATTCGCGGTCGCGGAAGATCGGCAGGCTCCAGGGATATTGGTCCCAGTC
>NZ_RZTO01000842.1:0-2588 GCF_003997225.1 Mesorhizobium sp. M2C.T.Ca.TU.002.02.1.1 | reverse complement strand
AAGTCCTCGTAGCCGTAACCGAGCTTGGCGAGCACGCCGGGACGGAAATTCTGCACCACGACGTCGGCGCTTTTCGCCATCTCCATGATGATGGCATGCACCTTGCGGCTCTTCAGGTTGAGCGCGATCGAGCGCTTGTTGCGGTTCCAGGCGAGGAAGTTCGGGCTCTCGGAGCCGCCCACCCATTTGGCGAAGAAGGTCATGCCGCGGAACATGTCGCCGGCGCCGGCGCGCTCGATCTTGATGACGTCGGCGCCCATGTCGCCGAGCAGCTGCGTGGCGAACGGCCCCTGCAGCAGATGGCTGAAGTCGAGGATGCGGACGCCTTCGAGGGCCTTGTTCATGTCATGTCTCGTTTCGTGTTCAAAGCAGTTCGGGAACGTAGCGCGGCGCCGCCGTCAGCCCGCCATCGACGCGCAGGTCCGTGCCGGTGGTGAAGCCGGCCGCATCGGAAGCCAGATAGACGGCGGCCTCGGCCACTTCGGAGGGCTCGCCGATGCGACCGAGCGGATGCATCTTGACCCACGCCTTGGCGAGGCTGCCGCCGATCTCCTTGATCAGCCTGTCGTTCATCGGCGTGTTGATGGTGCCCGGCGAGATCGAGTTGACGCGGATGTTCATCGGGCCGAACTCGACCGCCATCTGGCGCGTCATCGCCATCACCGCGCCCTTGGCGCCGGCATAGGCGGTCCAGCCGTCGAGGCCGATATGGCCCTGCGCCGAGGCCATGTTGATGATCGAGCCTGACTTCTGCGCGATCATGTGCGGCAGTGCGTATTTGCAGCCGCGAAACACGCTGGTGAGGTTGACCGCGATCAGCCGGTGCCATTGCTCGTCGGTCATCTCGTGCACCGGCATGCCGCCGATGGCGATGGCGGCGTTGTTGACCAGGATATCGAGGTGCCCGGTCTTCTTCACCGCGCTGTCGATCAGGCCGGCGATATCGGCCTCCTGCGAAACGTCGCAATGGACATAGTCGGCGCGGCGGCCGGCCGCGCGAAGTGCTGCGGCGAACGTCTCGCCGGCCTCATCGGCGATATCGCCGAGGAAGACATGCGCCCCTTCGCGCGCCATCGCCTCGGCGATCGCGTGACCGATGCCATCGGCGGCGCCGGTGATGACGGCGGTTTTTCCTTCAAGACGAGCCATGTCAGCCTCCATTCGCGCGCCTGCGCTTCGCTTCGTCGAAGGCGACCGCGGCGATGATGATCATGCCGGTGATGACCAGTTGCCATTCGGTCGGCAGGCCAAGCCCGCGCAGGCCGTTGGACAGGAACTGCAGGATGAGCACGCCGAGCGCCATGCCGGTCAGGCTGCCGATGCCGCCGGCAAGGCTGACGCCGCCGAGCACGGTGGCGGCGACGACCTGGAATTCGAAATTGAGCCCCGCCGTATGCTGCGCCGAGCCGACGCGCGCCGCCAGGATGATGCCGGCGACCGTCGCCAGCAGCGCGCTGATGATGAAGCAGACGAACTTGACGCGCCGCACGTCGTAGCCGGCCAGCCGCGCCACTTCCTGGTTGCCGCCGACGGCATAGATCTGCCGCCCGAACGGCCGGTGCTGCATCATGTAGCCGAAGGCGGCAAGCAGCACGATGGCGATCACCGCCGAATAGGGGATGATGTTGAACAGGCGCCCGTCGGAGAGCGCGATGAAGCTATCGAGGCTGGCGTCGTCGGGGATCGCGCGCTGGCCGGTGTAGAGATAGACGCCGCCGCGCATGATGAACATGGTGCCGAGCGTCACGATCAGCGAGTTGATGCCGGCATAGGCGACGAGATAGCCGTTCACCACCCCAATGATCAGGCCGAACAGCAGCGCGCCGCTGACGCCGAGCAGCAGCGAATTGGTGTCGTTCATGATGATGATCAGCGGCAGCGCGATGGTCGCCAGCAGCGAGCCGATCGAGATGTCGACCTCGCCGGAAATGAAGACGATGGCGCAGCCGATGCCGGCGGTGAGCGCCAGCGAGGCCTGCCCGAGCACGTTGGTCATGTTGCGCACGGAGAAGAAATTCTCGACGGTGGCGGAAAAGAACGCCAACACCAAGATCAAGCAGACGAGCAGCGCGAGCTCCTGCCGGGCAAAGAGCCGCGCCAGCAGGGATGGCGGGGCTTTTGCGGACGCCGTGCTTGCAAGGCTCATCGCTTGCCTCCTTCGAGGGGATGGCGCGCATCGCAAGGAATGCCGAGACGATGTGTCATGGTTCTATCCGATCGCCGCATTGAGGATCTTCTCCTGCGTGGCTTCCTCGCGCGGCATGATCGCGGTCAGACGGCCCTCGCACATCACCGCGATCCGGTCGGCGAGGCCGAGCAGCTCCGGCATCTCCGACGTCATCATGACGACCGCCAGGCCCTCGCCGGCCAGCCGGTCGATCAGCGCGAAGATCTCCGACTTGGCGCCGACATCGATGCCGCGCGTCGGCTCGTCGACGACGATGACCTTCAGGCCGCGCATCAGCCAGCGCGAGATCAGCACCTTCTGCTGGTTGCCGCCCGACAGGTTCTTGATCTGCTGGAACAGGCTGGGCGTCTTGATGCGGAAGCGGTCGACATAATCCTGCACCGCCTGATGCTCTTTCGCC
>NZ_RZTO01000841.1:0-2595 GCF_003997225.1 Mesorhizobium sp. M2C.T.Ca.TU.002.02.1.1 | reverse complement strand
CCCTTGAAGGCCTCGACGATCTGCGGGCTGGTGTCGAAGCCGAAATTGAAGATGTCGCCAGGCTTCCTGCCCGCCGCCTGCATATAGGTGGCGACATTGCCGAGCATCTGGCCGCCGGGATAACCGACCGCCTTGACGCCGGGATTGTTGAGCAGCGCGGCGGTGATCGGCGGGATCGCGAGATTGGGATCGGCTGCCCATTCGGTTTGTGAATTGATCTGAACGACGTCGACGCCGGCCTCCTTCAGCGCGGCGACCGTCCCACGCTCGCGCGCGCCGCGGCTCTCGTTCTCGAACGGGCCGATCATGATCGCCTTGTCGCCGGCCTTCAGCCCGGCCAACTTGAACGCCTCGGCGCCGAGCGCGCGCCCCTGCTGCTCCTGCTGCGCGCCGACATAGCCGCCCCCGAACGCCGCCACCACGGTCGGCACCGGAACGTTCTGGTACATCATCCTGATGCCGTCCTTATGCGCCTGTTCGGCCAGCGGCATGATCGCCGCGTCGCCCGGATGGCCCATCATGGCGATGCCCTGGGGCTTGACGGCGACCGCCTCGCGCAATTGCTGCACCATCTTTTCGACGTCCCAACCGGAAAAGATGTAATCGACTTTCGGCCCGAGATCGGCCGCTGCCTGCTTGGCGCCATTGTAGACGATGGTGCCGAAGGCGTCGCCCTCGGCGCCGCCGACGAAGAAGCGAATATGCACGTCCTTGCACCATTGCGCGTCAAGCGCCTGTGCCGGCAGAGTGGAGATCGAGGCGCAGAGCGCCGCGGCGGCCGCCACGACGGTCGAGCGCAGAACAGTCCTTCTGGTCGTGATGTTCATGCACATTCCTCCCTTTTGGTCCCTCGCGATCAAGGGTTTTCAACAATGATTTGGATCGGCCGGCTCCTCCCGCCGGCCGGCACTCAGACCGGATTGGGCAGGTAGCTGTTCCCTCCCCGGCATTGCTTCAGGTAATCCAGCGCCCGCGCCTGGCCGGTGATCTCCAGGTCGCCGCGATAGACCGGGTCGTGCCAGCCCTCGATGTCGATGGCGCCCTTGTAGCCGGCCAGCCGCAACTCGCTGATCACCCGCGTCCAGTCGCTGTCGCCGAAGCCCGGCGTGCGCATCTGCACGAAAGGCAGGCGTCCGAACACGCCATGCTCGCGGATCACGTCCCAGCGCACGGTCGCGTCCTTGCCGTGGACGTGGAAGATGCGCGGCGCCCATTTGCGGATTTGCGGGATCGGGTCGATGAGGTAGACGAGCTGGTGGCAGGGCTCCCATTCGAGCCCGAGATTGTCGTTGGGCAACTCGTTGAACATCAGCTCCCAGGCATCGGGATTGTGGGCGATGTTCCAGTCGCCGCTCGCCCAGTTGCCATCCATGGCGCAGTTCTCGAAGGCGATGCGCACGCCCTTGTCGGCGGCACGTCTGGCCAGCGGTCCCCACACCTCGCGGAAGCGCGGCAAGCTGTCGGTCAGCTTCTTGCCGCGCAGGCGGCCGGTGAAGCCGCAGACCATGGAAGTGCCGAACAGATGCGCGTTGTCGATCACCGTCTCCCAGGCCTGGAGCACGCCGCGATCGACTTCGCCGCTCTCAAGCGGATTGCCGAACACGCCGATCGACGACACGGTGACGTCGGCATCGCCGATCGCTTCGCGGATTTCGCCCGCCAGGCGCTTCAGGTCCTTGCCGCCCAGCGTCTGCCAGAAGAAGGGCTGGATGCTCTCGAAACCGAGCGGCAGGATCTGCTTCACGTAGGCGGCCGGATCGTCGAGATTGGCCCGCACCATGGTGCCGATCCTGATATCGAGAAGCGGGTTTGGCATCATTGTGCTTCCTTGGCGATTGCCACGCGCCGCCCGCTCTCCGCGCTCTCGATCGCGCCGAAGACCATGGCCAGGCTTTTGATGTTGTCGGCGCCGCGGGTCTCCGGCTCGGTCCCCGTCTCGATCGCGCGCATGAAATCCTGGATGATGCCGAGATGTCCGCCGACGCGGTCGGCCGGGTCGAGCGCCGGCACCTGGATGGCTTCCGTCTTGTCGATGATGCCGTCGCGGCCGGAGGCAACCACCTCCGCCTTCAGCCCGTCATGGCCGTCCCACAACAGGCTGCCGCGCTCGGCGACGATGCGCCAACTGCCCTCCCAACTCGTGCGGAAGCCGTCGGCGCACCAGGAGCCGGCATAGGTGAAAACCTTGCCGCTGCCGAGGTCGAAAACGGCGCTCGCCGACGAGCCCTGCCGGTACCAGGAATTGGCCGGCTCCCATTCCTGGCAATAGACGCTGGCCGGCTCGCCGGCGATCATGTAGCGCGCGGCGTCGAAGGTGTGGATCGCCATGTCGAGCAACAGCACGTGGCGCATCTCCTCGCGAAAGCCGCCGAAATGCGGCGCGATGAAGAAATCGGCATGGATGCTGGTCGGCTTGCCGATGGCGCCGGAGTCGAGGAAACGCCGGATGCGGCGGACATTGGCGACGTAGCGCCGGTTCTGGACGACGGCGTGGACACGCCCGGCCTGTCGCGCCGCCGCGATGATGGCCCGCGCATTCTCGGGGCTGTCGGCCAGCGGCTTTTCGGTAAGCAGGTGGCAATGATGGGCAAAGGC
>NZ_RZTO01000840.1:0-2596 GCF_003997225.1 Mesorhizobium sp. M2C.T.Ca.TU.002.02.1.1 | reverse complement strand
TTCCCGGACCGTCCCATGATCCGTCTCGAAAATATCGGCAAGCAGAACGGCCGACAGATCGTCTTCATCGAAGCCTCGGCCGCCTTGCAGAAGGGCGAGAAGGTCGGGCTGGTCGGTCCGAACGGCGCCGGCAAGACGACCTTGTTCCGCATGATCATCGGTGAAGAGCAGCCCGACGAAGGGCAGGTCTCGGTCGATCGCGGCGTCACCATTGGCTATTTCAGCCAGGATGTCGGCGACATGGGCGGCTTGAGCGCCGTTGCCGAGGTCATGGAAGGCGCTGGGCCGGTGAGTGCTGTTGCCGCCGAGATGCGCGAGCTCGAGCACGCCATGGGCGATCCGGACCGCGCCGAGGAGATGGACGCGATCATCGAGCGCTATGGCGAATTGCAGCACCGCTTCGAGGAGCTCGACGGCTATGCGCTGGACGGCCGCGCCCGCGAGGTGCTGGACGGCCTCGGCTTCTCCCAGGAGATGATGGACGGCGACGTTTCAAAACTCTCCGGCGGCTGGAAGATGCGCGTGGCACTTGCCCGCATCCTGTTGATGCGGCCCGACGTCATGCTGCTCGACGAGCCGTCGAACCATCTCGACCTCGAAAGCCTGATCTGGCTGGAGAAGTTCCTCAGAGATTATGACGGCGCGCTGCTGATGACCTCGCACGACCGCGAGTTCATGAACCGCATCGTCAACAAGATCATCGAGATCGACGCCGGCGCGCTCACCTCCTATTCCGGCAATTACGAATTCTACCAGGAGCAGCGGGCGCTGGCCGACAAGCAGCTGCAGGCGCAGTTCGAGCGACAGCAGGCGATGCTGGCCAAGGAGATCGCCTTCATCGAGCGCTTCAAGGCGCGCGCCTCGCATGCCGCCCAGGTGCAGAGCCGGGTGAAGAAACTCGACAAGATCGACCGCGTCGAGCCGCCGAAGCGCCGCCAGACGGTGGCCTTCGAGTTCCAGCCGGCGCCGCGCTGCGGCGAGGACGTGGCGACGCTGAAGGGCATCCACAAATCCTATGGCAGCCGTTCGATCTATTCGGGCCTCGATTTCCAGATCCGCCGGCGCGAGCGCTGGTGCGTGATGGGTGTCAACGGCGCCGGCAAGTCGACGCTTTTGAAGCTGGTCGCCGGCGCCTCCGAGCCGGACGAGGGCACGGTCGCGCGCGGCCCAAGCGTCAAGATGGGCTATTTTGCCCAGCACGCCATGGAGCTGCTCGATGGCGAACGCACCGTCTTCCAGACGCTGGAGGACAATTTTCCGCAGGCCGGCCAGGCGCCGCTGCGCGCGCTGGCCGGCTGCTTCGGCTTCTCCGGCGACGAGATCGAGAAGAAGTGCCGCGTGCTCTCAGGCGGCGAGAAGGCGCGCCTTGTGATGGCGCTGATGCTGTTCGATCCGCCCAACCTGCTGGTGCTCGACGAGCCGACCAACCACCTCGACATCACCACCAAGCAGATGCTGATCGAGGCGCTGGCGCAATATGAAGGCACGATGCTGTTCGTCTCGCACGACCGCCATTTCCTGGCGGCGCTGTCCAACCGCGTGCTGGAGCTGACGCCCGACGGCATCCACACCTATGGCGGCGGCTACACCGAATATGTCGCGCGCACCGGCCAGGAAGCACCGGGGCTGAGAGGGGCTAGTTCCTAGCCGCTTGGCTTGCAGGCGGTGACTGTCGTGGCAATCGCCGTGTCCGGGTCTTGCGCCGGTCGATCGACGGCCCCTGCGTCTTTCAGGGCTTTACGCTGTTGCAGATAGAGCAACCTCTCCTGATATCCTGCAAACGCCATGCCTAGCGCATTGCCAGGTACGGCAAGCAGCCGCTCGACCGCGTTCAAGGGCAATTGAGAGATGCCCAGGATTTCGCTGTCTTTGCGAATTCTGACCGTATTCAGCACCCCCTCATTGAAGTCGAGAAGGGTTATACGTTTGTTGAAGAATGCAGTCTTTATATTTATCCATCCTACATCGCGGCGACTCGCCACCGTTCCTGTCCCTTTGTTTATAATATTCCCGTTTCTCGATCGGAAGTAATATTGAAAATCGCTTTTTGTTGCAAAGCAAACGCCGTTTCGTGGACATGCTGTTTCTGGAAGGCTGCCGATCCCGGAGAAATCGGGAACTTCCACCTTGATGCCGCAAAGTGTTGCGTTGAATCTCGATATGGCCACCTGATCATAAGGGTCCATCCACTCGGAGATTGCCTTTCCTGAGCAGCGTCCACGGGCATTCACTTCCTGCTCTTCGCCGCTGACGGGAACGCCTGACCTGGCTGCTATTTCCAAGACGTTCAGTATCACGTCGGGAAGGCGGTCTTGTGCTCCAAAATATATCTTCTTCAATAGGCCCGTATCCGTCCGGTCAACACACAGGTTCTCGTCCGCTAAACTATCCTCTTGATAAGAAAGATAGTACGGCCGGGATCTATCAGCGGTGTTGTAAGATTCCATCGTGGATTGCGATGGTGTATCATAGTCAACTATGTAGCGAACTTTTGTTAGCGGCAGGAAATAGGGTATGCCTTCTTTCGGTGTAGATGATGTCGTTAGCGACGAGCACGCCGCCAAAAAGGACAAAAGAACGAGCGAACGAGAACGAC
>NZ_RZTO01000083.1:0-12643 GCF_003997225.1 Mesorhizobium sp. M2C.T.Ca.TU.002.02.1.1 | reverse complement strand
CGCTCGATTTCTTCTGGTTCATCCCAACGCATGGCGACGGTTCCTACCTCGGCACCGAGAAGCAGCAGCGTCCGCCGGAGTTCGGCTACTTCAAGGAGATCGCGCAGGCGGTCGACCGGCTGGGTTTCCCCGGCGTGCTGTTGCCCACCGGGCAGAACTGCGAGGATTCCTGGATCACCGCCACGGGCCTCGCGACGCTGACCGAAAGGCTGAAATTCCTGGTCGCGCTGAGGCCCGGCGTGACGCTGCCGACCTTCGCAGCGCGCCAGACCGCGGCGCTCGACCGGCTGAGCAACGGCCGCCTGCTGCTCAATGTCGTGGTCGGCGGCAATCCGACCGAGCTTGCCGGCGACGGCGTGTTCCTGCCGCATGACGAGCGCTACGCGCAGGCGCAGGAATTCCTCGCCATCTGGCGCGGGCTGGTGTCGGGCGAGCGGGTGAATTTCGACGGCAGATATTACCGCGTCGAGAACGGCCGGCTCGACCTGTTGCCGCTGCAGGAGCGGCCGCCGCTCTATTTCGGCGGCTCCTCCGAGGCCGGCCAGGAGCTCGCCGCCGACCTCGTCGACATGTATCTCACCTGGGGCGAGCCGCCGGCGCAGGTCGCAGCAAAGATCGCCTCGGCGCGCGAGAAGGCGGCGCGGCGCGGCCGCAAGCTGCGCTTCGGCATCAGGCTGCATTTCATCGTGCGCGAGACCGAGGACGAGGCCTGGCGCGCCGCCGAGCTGCTGATCAGCCATGTCACCGACGCGCAGATCGAGAACGCGCAGGCGCGTTTCCTCAAGGAGATGGATTCGGTCGGGCAGCGGCGCATGGCCGAGCTGCATGGCGGCCGGCGCGACCGGCTGGTCGTCTCGCCGAACCTTTGGGCCGGCGTCGGCCTGGTGCGCGGCGGCGCCGGCACCGCGCTGGTCGGCACGCCGGAGCAGATCGTCGAGCGCATCGGCGAATACCAGGCGATCGGCATCGACACCATCATCGGCTCCGGCTACCCGCATCTCGAGGAAGCCTACCGCGTCGCCGAGCTCCTGTTCCCGCGGCTTGGCCTCGGCACCAGCCGGCTCAAGGCGCACAAGGACATCGCCAACGAATTCACGGTCGGCTTCCACGGCGCCGGCCGCCTGCAGGCCGCGTCATGAGCCTGGCCGCGCGCCTCGCCCGCAACGGCGCGGCCGGCTGGCTGCTGCCGGCGGCAATCATCGCCGGCTGGGAAGCCGCCGCGCGCGCGGGCCTGATCCCGGCCAATGTGCTGCCGGCGCCGAGCGCGGTGGCCGAGGCCTTCTGGCGGCTGACCTTGTCCGGCGAGCTGGTCCGCAACATCGGCGTCTCCACCTTGCGCGCATTGTCGGGCTTCGCCATAGGCGGCTCGATCGGCTTCGCGCTTGGCCTCGCCAACGGATTGTCGCGGCTCAGCCGCGGCCTCACCGACACGACGCTGCAGATGATCCGCAACATCCCGCATCTGGCGCTGATTCCGCTGGTGATATTGTGGTTCGGCATCGACGAGGAAGCAAAACTCTTCCTGGTGGCGCTCGGCGTCTTCTTCCCGATCTATGTCAACACGCTGCTCGGCATCCAGGGCGTCGATCCGCAGCTGGTCGAGATGGGCCGGGTCTATGGGCTGGACCGGCGCGCCTTGTTCTTCCGCGTGATCCTGCCCGGCGCGCTGCCCTCGATCTTCGTCGGCCTGCGCTATGCGCTTGGCATCATGTGGCTGACCCTGATCGTCGCCGAGACGATCTCGGCCAGTTCCGGCCTCGGCTACATGGCCATGCAGGCGCGCGAGTTCCTTCTGATCGACGTCGTGGTGCTGTCGATCCTGATCTACGCGCTGCTCGGCAAGCTCGCCGACAGCCTGGCCCGCCTGCTCGAACGCCTGTCGCTCGGCTGGCATCCCGCTTTCCAGAAGGGGTGAGAAACGAGATGCCGGCCGCTACCCTCACCGCACGTTCCCTCATCGCGACGCCTGCGCATGCGCGCACGATCGGCTCGGTCGAGGGCCGCCGGGCCTTCGCCTTCAAGGAGGTGGGGAAACGTTTCGGCGACAAGATCGTGCTCGACGGCATCAGCCTCGACGTGCGGGCCGGACAATTCCTGGCCGTCATCGGCAAGAGCGGCTGCGGCAAGAGCACGCTGCTTCGGCTGCTGGCCGGGCTCGACCGCCCGAGCAGCGGCTCGCTGACCCTCGGCACCGACGAGGAAGGCCACAGCCGCACGCGCTTCATGTTCCAGGAACCGCGTTTGCTGCCCTGGATGAGCGTGGTGAAGAATGTCGAGATCGGGCTGACCGGCATTGCCAGCGGCACCGAGGCCAGGCAGCGGGCGCTTGCCATGCTGGACGAGGTCGGGCTCGCCGACCGCGCCGGCGAATGGCCGTCGGTGCTGTCGGGCGGCCAAAAACAGCGCGTGGCGCTTGCCCGCGCGCTGGTCGGCCAGCCGCAGATCCTGGCGCTGGACGAGCCGCTCGGCGCGCTGGACGCGCTGACCCGCATCGAGATGCAGCAGCTTCTGGAGCGCATATGGCTCGACCAGAAGTTCACCGCCGTGCTGGTGACGCATGATGTCGGCGAAGCTGTCGCGCTCGCCGACCGCGTCGTGGTGATCGGCGCCGGCAAGATCGCTCTCGATCTTGCCGTGCCGGTGGCCCGGCCCCGCCGGCACGGTTCGGCGGAGCTTGCCCAGATCGAAGGCGCCATCCTGGACCGCCTGTTCAGCCGCGGCTGAGGCCGGCAATCCAAATCACACGCACAAGGTCAGATGCGCGAGCGGTTCGCCCAGCGTAGCCCGACCACGCCGACCAGCATGGTGAGGAGGCCGATATAGAGCCATCGCGTCTGGCCGGTCATGAAGCTGCCGCCGACAAGGCCAAGGCCCTGCAGCGACCACAGCGCGCCCAACCCCAGTACAATCAGCGCCAGCACAAACCTGATCAATCGCATCGGCTGGACCCTCTCCAAAAGTCGATCCTGAACGGCGACAGGGACGCAACAAAAGACGTTGAGGAATCGAAATAGTTCGGTTCCCCTGTACTGCAAATCTTGAGGACCGATCTTGCCCGGAACGTCCCGGATGCCGGTCCGATATTCATCAAGAATACGCCTCTCCGGCTCCAGAAATATCATGACAAACTGTTTCGCGGCGACTCCAAACGTGTGCCGCTGCCATGGAACCGCCAGAAGGCTGCCGCATTTCCCGCCTCATTCGGCACTTAGGCGGGGCTACTCGATCAACGGAGCCACCCCCAAAACATGAAGAAAACCAACCGGACCGCGCTTGTCGCGGTAACGATCGCGGCTGGCCTGATGGCAGGCGCATCGTCCGCCTCCTCGGCCGCCGCGCAGTGCGGCCGCGCTTCCTGGTATGCGCTGCATTCCAGAACCGCCTCAGGGGAACGCATGAACCCCTCGGCACTGACCGCCGCCCATCGCTCCTTGCCCTTCGGCACCAAGCTCAGGGTCACCAACAAGAACAACGGCCGCAGCGTCGTCGTTCGTATCAACGATCGCGGCCCGTTCGTGAGGGGACGCATGCTGGATCTCTCCCGCGGCGCCGCCAGCCAGCTGGGTTTCATCGGTTCGGGCCACACCGCCGTCTGCATGGCGCGCGTCTAAGCCTTCCGTTTTGTCGCACCACGGTCCAAGGCAAGCCTCAGGGTTCCGGATCGTGGCCGGTGTCCGGCATGAGGGCCGGACACATATCCTTCACATTTCGGCAGCGCACAGTGAGCCGGCTCGCCCGCTCAAGCCCTCTTCCCAAGAGGTTGAACCAAAGAAGCATTCGTCAGACAAAATGACGTATTGCATCGCAACAATATCTTGTTAACCTCGCCGGGAGACATTCAAGGCTCGGCGCTGTCCGTCGTCCCTTTGGTCGTCGGCCGGCAGCGGGGTTCGCGATGTTCTACCAGCTCTACGAAATGAACCATGCAGCGCTGCAGCCCGCGCGCCTTTATGCCGACGCGGTGCGGCTCTTCTACTCCAATCCGCTCAATCCGATTTCGCACACCCCCTTCGGCCGCTCGGTGGCTGCGACCGCCGAGCTCTTCGAGCGCACCACACGTCGCTACGGCAAGCCGCAATTCGGCCTGGACAAGACCGTGGTCGACTGGAAGAACGTCGCCGTCACGGAAAAGACGGTCTGGTCGAAGCCCTTCTGCAATCTGATCCGCTTCGAGCGCGCGCTGCCGGCCGGCCGCAAGCCCGACCCGAAACTTTTGATCGTAGCGCCGATGTCGGGCCATTACGCGACGCTGCTGCGCGGCACGGTCGAGGCGATGCTGCCGCATGCCGACGTGCACATCACCGACTGGGTCGACGCCCGCATGGTGCCGGTCTCGCAAGGCAGCTTCGATCTCGACGACTATATCGACTATGTCATCGAGATGTTCCACACGCTTGGCCCCGATACGCATGTGATGGCCGTGTGCCAGCCTTCGGTGCCGGTGCTGGCGGCGGTGGCGGTGATGGAGAAGCGCGGCGATCCTTTCGTGCCCTCGACCATGACGCTGATGGGCGGCCCGGTCGACACCCGCCGCAACCCGACCGCTGTCAATCTCCTGGCCGAGGAAAAGGGCATCGACTGGTTCCGCGACAATGTCATCATGCAGGCGCCGTGGCCGGTGCCGGGCTTCGGCCGCGAGGTCTATCCGGGCTTCCTGCAGCTTTCGGGCTTCATGAGTATGAATCTCGACCGCCACATCATCGCCCACAAGGATTTCTTCATGCACCTTGTGAAGCATGACGGCGACAGCGCCGAGAAGCACCGCGATTTCTACGACGAATATCTGGCGGTGATGGACCTGACGGCGGAGTTCTACCTGCAGACGGTCGACACCGTGTTCGTGCGCCACGCTCTGCCGAAGGGCGAGATGACGCATCGCGGCGAGCCGGTCGAGCCGAAGGCGATCCGCAACGTCGCGCTGCTGACCATCGAGGGCGAGAACGACGACATTTCCGGCCTCGGCCAGACCCAGGCCGCGCATGACCTTTGCGTCAACATCCCGGCCGACAGACACGCGCACTACATGCAGCCGGCCGTCGGCCATTACGGCGTCTTCAACGGCTCGCGCTTCCGCTCGGAAATCGTGCCGCGCATCGTCGACTTCATTTCCAGCTATGGCCGCCAGAACCGGGTGGCGGCAAAGCCGAAGCTGGTCCGCTCCGCCAAGAGCTGATTGCCGCCGCCTAGAGCGTTTCTCCGTTTCATGGAAACGGCGAACCGCTTTATCTCCTTGTTTGCGCAATTCCAGACGGAAAACCGTGTCACACTTTTCCTGGAATTGCGCTGGCCGCCGCCGGTGTTGCGCCGCTGACTCTGTTGCGAAAGTGCCGCTACGGGATCGTTGAGGTAACCATGCCGTCAAACGGACCGTCGTCTCTAATTGACACGGACTGTAAATCGCCTTTAACGTTTCGTTAATAAAGAACAGGGCGGGGGCAATGACTTCCTCAGCGATGACGCGGATTCTGCGTTTGTGTGCAGTCGCAGGACTGGCGATCTCTGCGCATTGGGCGGTGCCGGCCTGGGCGGCGGGCGCGATGGCCACGGGCGGCCTGACGTCGCAGCCGATCGGCCATTATGATTTCTGCAAATCGCGTCCGAACGAATGCAACATCCATCCGGCCGATCTCGAGCCGGCCAAGATGACGGAAAGCCTGTGGCGCCGGCTGATCAACGTGACCGCCAAGGTCAACGCCGCCGTCAAGCCGATGAGCGATCTCGATCACTATGGAAAGGACGAAGTCTGGGCCTACCCGGACGACGGCTATGGCGATTGCGAGGACTACGTGCTGGAAAAGCGGCGCCAGCTCTACCGCCTGGGCATGTCGCTGGCCGACCTTCTGATCACCGTCGTGCGCAAGCCCGATGGCGAAGGCCATTCGGTGCTGACGGTGCGCACCGACAAGGGCGACTACGTCCTCGACAATTTGACCGACAAGGTCAAAGCCTGGGACGCGACAGGCTACCGCTTCCTCAAGCGCCAGGCGATCGACAACACCGGACGCTGGGTCTCGATCCGCGACGGCCAGGCGGTGCTGGTCGGATCGGTGCAGTAGGCGGAGCTGGGCGCCCCCTGCTTTCTTCACGAGCGCTCTACCTCCCTCCGCGGTGGGTGGCGAAGCGGACCGCGCGGCGCATGCCGGGCCGGTTTCGACGCGGGGCGAAAAGGCCCCGTGGCTGAAGACGCCAACCTTGGAGATTGGCCGAATCCCTACGTGACGTCGTCATACTCGGGCTTGACCCGAGTATCCATGCCGTGACCCTTACCGTAGAGTGCAACGGTGCAGAATTCTGTAACCGTTGCAGAGCGTTGGCGTAACGGCATGGATTCCAGGGTCTGCGCGCGTCGCTTCGCTCCTTGCTCCGCCCTGGAATGACGACCGAGCTGTCGTAGCCGCACATTGCAAAGGCCGATGATAAAAAGCCCGTAACCGCCTCCGAAAATTTTCAGGCGGCTCCATGAACCGATTCCGTTCAGCCGGCGACACATAGCCGTGAATGGCAAACCCAACCATGGAGACCTCAATGACTGCTTTCCCGCGCAACATCCTACTTGCCGTCGTCGCGGTGTCGGCCCTGACCGGATCGGCCCTGGCGGACGAGACCGTCAAAAGCTGCGCCCAGAAAAACCTCAATGATCTGTGGAGTGGCCATTGCTGTGGCGCCGGCGACGCGAGTTGCATGGGCGGGCACGGTCGCGGCGGCGATCACGACAATGGCGGCCGGGGCAGCCCCAACGGCGGCAGCACCCACGGCACCGGCAAGCCCTGATCTCAAGAGTTCAGATGGTGTCGAACCACGCGCCAGGGGACAATCGCGATCCGCTGGCGCCTGACGCCTGGCTCATATAGGCCGACCGAGTGCCGTGCGTATCGATGCGCTGAGGCGGCGCAATTGCTCTTCATCCAGCCTTTCGATGCTTTCGGCCAGAAGGTTGGCGAGCTCGGTCGCCGCCGGCGACAGGCCGGACGTGTCGATCCTGACCCTGGGATGCGAGGTCTCGGCCAGCCGGGCGAGGTCCTCGGCGTCGTCCCAGATGATGTTGAAATAGCCGATGATCTTCTGGATCAGCGTCCAGGTCGGCGCGCCGCGGCGGCCATGCTCGAGCGCCGAAAGATAGGCGGCGCTGACGCCGATGGCCTCGGCCATCGCCTTCTGGCTGACGCCGCGTTCGGCGCGCAATGCCCTGAGCCTTTCGCCGAACGGGGTCATGAGCGTATCCGCCGCAGCCGGACATAGAGCGCGCCCGAGCCGCCATGGTTGCGCGCGGCATGATCGTGGCTGGAGACGAGATGGCGGAAGGCCGGCGTCGACAGCCAGGCCGGCACGGCGCGGCGCAGGATGCCGTCGCCGCCCGAGGACGACCCCTTGCCGGTGATGATCAGCACATAACGGATGCCGCCGGCATGCGCGCGGTTGAGGAAGGTGAGCAGCAGCGAATAGGCCTCGTCCTGCGTCATGCCGTGCAGGTCGACGCGGCCTTCGATCGGCAGGCGGCCCTTCTTCAGCTTGTGCAGCGTCTGGTCGTCGAGCGAATGCGCCACATGGGGCGTCTTCGGCTTAACGGCAGCGGCCGGAACGCCATTGGCGGCAGGTCGCGACGGCTCCGGTTTCGGCTCGACGATGTCGGGAATCTCGACGGCGGTCTTGCCTTTCAGCGGCCGGGCCGAGCGCGCCACCAGGTTCCACAGGATGCGGTCATCATCGCTGAGATGATCGTCGCGGCGGCTCACCGGGTCGCTCCACCCAGAAGCGCGCGCGGCACCAGCGCATAGAAATCGGCCGCATTGCGGACCACGCCGGCGATCTCGCCGGCCGCGTCGCCCGAGCCGGCGAAGAGGTCGCCGCGCGCGGGCCCCGTGATCGCCGAGCCGGTGTCCTGCGCGATCATCAGTCGCCGGAACGGTTTCTGGTCAAAGGCGGTGAGCGTCGGCGCGTCGATATAGAAGGGCGTGCCGAAAGTGTGCAGCAGGCGGTCGACCGCGACCGAGCGCCCGGGCGTCAGCGGCACCTTGGCGGCGGCGATGGGCCCGAGCGCCGCATCGTCGACGGCAGCCTCGCGGAAGAAGATGTAGGAGCGGTTCTGCCAGAGGATCTCGTCGACCCGGTTCGGATGCGCCTTGAACCAGGCGCGGATCGACTGCATCGTCACCTTTTCCAGCGGGATTTCGCCGAGCTCGCTCAAGATCTTGCCCGGACCGGTGAAGCGCTGTCCCGATTTCGCGGCATAGGTGACGCGGCAGAGCCTGCCGTCGGTCATCTTCAGGCGCGCCGCGCCCTGCACATGGACGAAGAAGGCGTCGACCTTCCCGGCGAGCCAGGCGATTTCGAGATTCTGGCCGGCAAGCGCGCCGCGTTCGATTTCGCCGCGGTCGAAATATTCGACCGGACCCTCATCCGTCCGGCGGGCGAAGGCCAGATAGGCATCCATGCCGGCCGGCCGGTTGCCGTCGTCTATGTCGGTCAGGTCGGCGGGGCGGGACAGCAACGGCACGGTGAACCGCCCGGTCCTGACCGGCGAGGCCTCGACCTCCGGCTCGTAGAAGCCGGTGACGAGACCCGAGCCGTTTTCGCCCCTCACCAGCATCGGCACGAAATGCCGTTCGAAAAAGGACCGCGCTTGCGACCGATTCGGCGCCGAAACGGCGCGCGCCTCGGCATAGGCCTCGGCAAAGGCGTTGAAGTCGACGCCGAGCGATCCGGTGCGATAGGGCTTTACCGGCGCGTGGAAGGCGGAGCGGCGAAATGCGGCAAAGGCTGCGAGGTGGTCATCCTCGTTCCAGCCCGGAAGGTTGCTGAAAGACTTCTCGCTGAATGTGGAAGAGAGCGGCACGACTGGGGCCCCGCCGCCTGGATCTAGTCTTCTTCTTCGGTGGCGACGAGTTTCCAGTTCGGGTCGCGCGAGCGGGTGTCGCGGGCGAAGGTCCAGACATCCTTGACCTCGGCCACCGTTTCAGGATCGCCGTCGATGACGGCGCCGGCCTTGTCGCGGGTCGCCGAGATCAGCTCGGAGACGACGCGCAGCGTGATATGCGCTTCCGAGCCCTTCATCTCCGCGGCGACGATGTCGGCCTTGTCGATGCCGACGAAGGAGGACTGGATCTTCTCCGACTTCGCCTCGCGTTCGCCGATCGCGGCGACGAAGCCGTCATAGACTTCGCGCGACAGGAGATTCTTAAGCGTCTTACGGTCGCCGTCGGCATAGGCCATGACGATCATCTCATAGGCCATCTTGGCGCCGTCGACGAAGGTCTTGGGATCGAAGGACGCATCGTTGTCCTTGATCGTGCGCAGGCCCTTGTTCAGATCGGTGTCCGGCTTGGCGAAGGCGTCGATCTCGGCATAGGTCTCGGCCGCGGGTTCGCCCGGTGCGCGCTTGCGCGGCAGCGACACGACATTTTCGGGCTTCTGCGCCGCATCGGCCTCGCGCGTGCGGCTGGCGGAGTAGGGATCGAAGGGCGGGCGCTCGTTCCCGGTGCGACGTCCGAGCACGTTGCGCAGCTGGAAAAAGATCACAACCGCCGCAATCAAAAAGAAAATCGTGCCGAAGTCGAAGAAACCCATATTTTCCGCCAACTCGAACCCTGTCCTTGCCGGACCGGCGTTACCCTTCGGGGACCGCGGTCGCGTAGCGTTCAACACTTAAAGCATATAGAACGGCAGGCGCTATCATTCAAATCAAAGGCAGCCATACCTATCTAAAGGCGCCAAGGCCAGCGGCGATTGTCCGCCGGCGCCGCAAAAGAAGAAAGCGATCGGTCGAGACTTTGCGCATTTCCTTCATCCCGTTGTTCCTGCTCCTGCTGCCGCTGCTGGAGATCGCCGGCTTTGTCGTCGTCGGTCGCGAAATCGGCGCCTTGGCAACGGTCGGGCTGGTGATCCTGTCCAGCGTCGCCGGCAGCCTGCTGCTCCGGCATCAGGGTTTCGGCGTCATGACGCGGGTGCGCACGGAAATGGATGCCGGGCGCGATCCCAGCCGCCAGCTCGCGCATGGGGCGATGATCGTGCTGGCGGCGATCCTTTTGATCATCCCGGGCTTCATCACCGACATCTTCGCCATTCTTCTGTTGCTGCCGCCGGTGCGCGACTTCGCCTGGCGCCTGCTCAAGAACCGCATCGTCATGGCGACCAGCTTCTCGAGCGGCTTTTCGGCCCGCCGGCGCGACACCGTCATCGATCTCGACGACAGCGACTATTCGCGCGACGATTATCCGAACCGGCCGGACCACAATTCGCCGTGGCGGCGGCTGAAGAACGATTAGTCCCGGACAGGGATTGACCAGTCGGCTCTGTTTGCGTTGTTGGCAAGTGCCATGCGCTGGAGATTGGCCGAAATGCCCGTCCCGATCGTCATTCCAGGGCGGAGCAGGAGCGAAGCTCCGTCGCGAAGACCCTGGAATCCATGCCGTTCCCTTCGCCAAGGCTTGCAACGGAGCAGAATTCTGCACCGCAGCGGCGCTTCCAAGTCATGGAATGGATTCTATGGTCTGCGCTGCGTCGCTTCGCTCCTTGCTCCGCCATAGAATGACGAGGTTGGGGCGGCTTCAGCCAATCCCCGGCGTTTGCGCTGATTCACGCAAATGAACGGAAAAACTTGCAGCAAGACCTGCCGCCGAACAGAGGCGGCAAAACTTGTTTTGTCCGGCAGGCCATGGTAGCGAACCCGCGATTTCAATCCGGTCAGCAATGCTGCCCAGGCAAAAGGACCAAGGCTCATGGCCAGCAACGATGACGCCGCGACCGGCGCCGCCAACGGCAACGGCACCCAGAACCAGCCCTCGCTCAACGTGCTTGCGCAATATGTGAAGGACCTGTCCTTCGAAAGCCCTGGCGCGCCGAACTCGCTGCGCGGCCGCGACAAGGCGCCGGGCATCGCCATCAATGTCAACGTCAACGCCAACCCGCTCTCGGACAAGCAGTTCGACGTCAATCTGACGCTGAACGCCAAGGCTTCCTTCGACCAGGAAGTGCTGTTCAATGTCGAGCTGGTCTATGGCGGCGTCTTCGCCATCTCGGGCTTCCCGCAGGAGCACATGCTGCCGCTGCTCTTCATCGAGTGCCCGCGCCTGTTGTTCCCCTTCGCCCGCCAGATCATCGCCGACGCCACCCGCAATGGCGGCTTCCCGCCGCTGATGCTCGACCCGATCGACTTCGCGCAGATGTTCCAGCAGAGGATTGCCGAGGACCAGGCCGCGGCGAGCAAGGTCCAGGTGAGCTGAGACCCATCGCTACAGCCATCAAGAGCCCGGCTTCGCGCCGGGCTTTTTTTGTTGGAGATGCCGGCGGGACAGCGCCCCCCTTAGGCCTGCCGGCCATCTCCCCCACAAGGGGGGGAGATCGATGTCACGCCGGCTTTCGCCAATCTCAAACGTTGCAGGATGGGCGGCGCGCCGAAGCTGCTAATCTCCCCCCTTGTGGGGGAGATGCCCGGCAGGGCAGAGGGAGGCGCGAAGGATCGCTACTTAGCCGATAGGCTACTCAGCCTGCGGCCGCCACCTTCAGCCACAGCGCCTTCTCACCCAGCGTCGAAACCAGCCCGGCATGCGCCGCGCGGTCCGCTTCGCTCAGGCGCGGCGGCAGGGCGATGGGCCGGGGGCCGATCGAGATGTCGATGTCGGCCACCTCGCCTGCGCCATTCATCTGCACCGCCACGGTTTCCAGAACCAGCGCCGCCTGCTTGCCGCCGATGAGCTCGATATAGACCTCGGCCAGCAGTTCGGAGTCGAGCAGCGCGCCGTGCTTGGTGCGGCGGGTGTTGTCGATGCCGTAGCGCCGGCAGAGCGCGTCGAGCGAGTTCGGGCCCATCGGGTGCTTGCGGCGCGCAAGCGCCAGGGTGTCGATGATGCGGCCGGGGTCGATGGCCGGATGGTCGAGCCGGCTGTATTCGAGATTGAGGAAGCCAAGATCGAAGGTGGCGTTGTGCGCGATCAGCTTGGCGCCGTCGGTGAAGTCCAGCCATTCATCGACGATCTCGGCGAAGGTCGGCTTGCCGACCAGATCGGCGGCGCTGATGCCGTGCACGGCCTGCGCCTCGGCATGGATGGCGCGGCCTTGCGGATTGATGAATTTGTGGAAGGTGCGGCCGGTCGGAAAGCGGTTGACCAGCTCGACGCCGCCGAGCTCGATGATGCGGTCTTCGCGCAAATCGAGGCCGGTGGTTTCCGTATCGAAGATGATCTCGCGCATTCGAATCAATCCGCTCCTGGGAGCAGAATCACAAACCAGAACAAAATGGCAATGGGGACTGCTGCCAGCTAACGTCAGGAACCATGCCGGCCGGACTTATCCCCCGTCAATTCGCCGATGACGGCCCCAACCGCTTTCCGCGCGGCCTCGAAGCCATTTCCGGTGTCGATGATGAAATCGGCCTGGCGGCGCTTCTCGGCGTCGGGCACCTGCTTGGCGAGGATCGAGGCGAACTTCTCCTCGCTCATGCCCGGCCTCGCCAGCACGCGCTCGCGCTGGATTTCGGGCAAGGCGGTGACGACGACGACCTTGTCGACGCGGTTGCGGCCGCCGGTTTCGAACAGCAACGGGATGTCGAGCACGGCGAGCGGCGCGCCGGCGGCGCGGTGTTTTTCCAGAAACGCATCGGCGTCGGCGCGCACCAGCGGATGGATTATTCCCTCGAGCTTCTTCAGCG
>NZ_RZTO01000839.1:0-2597 GCF_003997225.1 Mesorhizobium sp. M2C.T.Ca.TU.002.02.1.1 | reverse complement strand
ACCCCTCCCAGACCACGCATCCGCGCGGCCGTTCCTTCCGCGCCTTCGCCGACCAGACGCGCAGCGACCGCCGCGCGCTCGCGGCTTGCATCGCAAAGTCGCGCGAGCTGCTCAGCGAGGACGACATGGCCCGCATCGCTCAGCCGACGCTGATCGCCGTCGGCACGAAGGACGATATCGGCGGCTCGCCGGACGAGCTTGCCGCTTTGATGCCCAACGCCAGGGCCTTCCACATCGAGGGCCGCGACCACATGCTCGCCGTCGGCGACAAGAGCTTCAAGCAGCGCGTGCTCGAGTTCTACGCCGAAAACCCGCTCTGAGCGGGGCGCTCTTTGGCCTGACAATGGTCGATCTTCTCGTCACCTATATGGAGATGCTGGCGCCGCCGCGGGGCGCGCCGCTTGCGTCACCGTCGCCGGACGCGATCGTGACGCGCGAAAGGCTCGATCCTGCCAGTTATCTCGATCTCTACCGCTCGGTCGGCGGACCGGTGCAATGGGACCAGCGCCTGCGCATGCCGAAAGCAGACCTCGAAACGCTGCTTGCCGGCGCCTCTACGCATATCCATGTGCTGCGCGTCGATGGCGAGGCCGCGGGCTTCTGCGAGTTCAACAATGTCGGCGAAGCGGCTATCGAGCTCGTCCACTTCGGGCTGGTCCCGGCCTTTCAAGGCAAGCGCTTGGGTCCGTTCCTGCTCGATCAGGCGTTGCGCGCGGCGTGGTCGCATCGGCCGCAAAAGCTGTGGCTTCACACCGACACCTATGATCATCCGGCGGCCCGGTCGGTTTACGAGCGCGCGGGTTTCAGAGGTTACGCGGAGAGGATCGAGACCTTTCCAGACTAGTCGGAAGGCGCCGCGCGCTTTCCCGTAGCCATCTAGGCGCGGGCTCTCCTATCGGCCAGGGATCTCGCCATGACGCACAGCAGCTCGAACATCATCGTCGCGCCGGCCAGCGCCGTCATGCCGGCAAGATCGAACGGAGGCGCGACCTCGACGACATCGGCGCCGGCGAAATTCAATCCGTCCAGCGATCGAACCATCTCCTGCGCCTCGCGCGTCGTGAAGCCGCCGAGCTCGGGTGTGCCGGTGCCGGGGGCCATGGACGGATCGATGCAATCGATGTCGAACGTCACGTAGGTCGGGCTGTCGCCGACAAGATCGCGCGCTTCCCGCATGACGGAAGCGACGCCGCGCCGGACGAACTCTTCCATATAGATGACGCGCACGCCTTGGGCGGTCGCCCAGTCGTGCTCGCCTGGCTCGTAGATCGACCCTCTGATCCCGATCTGGACCACACGCTTGGGGTCGAGAAGGCCTTCCTCGATCGCGCGCCGGAAAGGCGTTCCGTGCGTATAGGGATTATCGCCGAAGTAGCGGTCGTTGGTGTCGGAATGGGCGTCGAAGTGGATCATGCCGACCGGCGCCTTGCGGGCCACCGCGCGCAGCACCGGCAGCGTCGTCAGATGATCGCCGCCCGCGGCCAGGGGAAGAGCTCCCTCGGCGACGATGGCCGCAATACCGTCCTCGATGCGCTTCAACCCGTCGAGCAGGTTGATGGGATTGACCGACAGGTCGCCGACATCGGCAATGTTGGCGATGCTGAACGGTTCCGTTCCCGAGACGTGGTGGACGCGGCGCATCAGGCTCGACTGGTTCCTGATTTCGCGCGGACCATGGCGGGCGCCGGCCCGGTTCGTCGTGCCGCCGTCCCAGGGAATCCCGACAAGCGCGATGTCGAGCCCCTTCGCCGTCGGCACGGCCGGCAGCCGCATAAAGGTGGAAAGTCCGGCAAAGCGCGGCACCTGCGCGGCGTCGACGGGTTGGTGGAAGCTGTTCTGCATGGTGTTGGTCATCTCAGGCGAATTCACGTTTGACGATTTCGGCGATGCGCGTTTCGCAGTCGCTCAGCAGCCAGCGGCCCTTCTCGGCAGAGGAGCCTTCCGTGAGCGACAGCACGCCCGAGGGCGGCACTTCTTCGGCAGGGCGAGGATAACGGTCATAGGGCTTGAAGCGGGCAGGGCCGTCATGCAGGGCCCGGTCGAGATCGACGAGTTCCGGGCGCAATGCCAGCATCATCGAGGTTTCGATCACGCTTGCATGTTCCAGTTCGATGCCGGGATAGCCATCGGGGAACACCCTGGCGAGCGTTTCGGGGCGAAGCATTTCCCAATGATCGATACGCAGGATGGTCATGTCCGCGGCGCGGTCGCGACCGATCGCGTCGAGCGCCAGTTCGATGCCCTCGATCGACGGGCCGATGTTTTCGTAATGGCCGTTGAGCACCACGATGCGCCGCACCTGCTGGCGGCGGAGGTCGCAGATCACGTCCTTGACCAGCAGCGAGAAGGTGTGCGCGGTGATGTTGATGGTGCCGGGAAAGGCCGGGCCGCCGCCGGTTCTCGGCTGCGAGCGATTGCCGTAGGCGATCGTCGGCGCGACGAGGCCGCCCACTTCCGACGCCACATTCGCGGCAATGGCGGTCGGGATCACGACATCGACGTTCATCGCCATATGGTGGCCATGCTGCTCGGTCGAGCCAAGCGGCAGGAAGACCGGCGCGCCGGCGGCTATCCTTCTCTGGGCTTCGGGCCAAGGC
>NZ_RZTO01000838.1:0-2597 GCF_003997225.1 Mesorhizobium sp. M2C.T.Ca.TU.002.02.1.1 | reverse complement strand
GTGCGCATGCTGGCCGAGGCGAGGGCGCGCAACGAGGTGAAGATCACCATCGAGAGCGAGCTTTTGGAGATCGTGCGGCTGGAGCGCGCGCTGGAACGGACCTTCGGCCTGCAGCAGGCGCTGGTGGCGCCGCTCACCGACCCCAAGGCCGATCCGATCCCGGCGATCGCCGCCAAGACCGGCATGTTCCTGTCCGACGCGATGAAATCCGGCATGCGGGTCGGCGTCGGATGGGGCGTGACACTGTTCAACACCTTGCCCTTCATCAGCGCCAAGTCGCTCACCGATTTCAGCGTTATCTCGCTGCTTGGCGGCGTCGGCGTCGCGCGGCGGGTCAACCCGGCGGAATTCGCCTGGCGCTTCGCCCAGATCTTCCAGGGCGACGGCTATCTGATGCCGACGCCGGCCGTCGTCGACAGCGTCGAGACCAAGATCGCGCTGGTGGAACGCTGCGGCCTGCAGGAGATTTTTGCAATGGCCGACGCGCTCGATGCGGTCCTGCTGAGCGTCGGCGGCATCGCTTCGGCCACCACCTTCTCGCGCGGCGGCTTCCTCAAGGAAGCGGACCGCGAGGCCCTGCTGGCGCGCGGCGCCGTCGGCGACCTTCTGTTCCATTTCTACGACCGCAAGGGCGATCTGGTCGACCATCCCGTCAACAGCCACGTGATGTCGGTGGATGTCGACCGCCTGCGCAAGGCGCCGATCCGCATCCTCACCTCCGGCGGCGAGGAGAAGACCGATGCATTGCTCGGCGCCATGCACCTGATCGCGCCGACCATCCTGATCACAGACGAGGAAAGCGCGCGGCGGATGTTGGCGGCGCATGGGGCGCCGAGGTAGTTGCCGCAAATTTCAATTGATGCAATATTGCTTGCAATATCACTTCTGCAACTCGATATAGTCGCATGAGGCTGGTTCTCGACACAGCGGTTATGGTGGCTGCCGTCCGTAGCGATGCCGGCGCGTCTCGTCGCTTGTTGGTGGCGGCGCTTGAAAGGCGGTTCACGCTGCTTGCCTCCGTACCACTCGTTATAGAGTATCAGGCGGTGATGACGCGGCCGGAGCATTTGGAGGCATCCGGCTTGCTGATCGACGATATTCATGTCCTGCTGGACGCAGTGGCAGCTGTTGCCGAGCCGGTGAGGCTTGCCTTTTTATGGCGACCGGTGGCCCGCGATCAGGACGATGATATGGTGCTCGAGGCCGCGGTCAACGGACAAGCTGACGCTATCGTGACGTTCAACACCCGCGACTTTAGCGAAGCAGCGGTCCGCTTTGGAATAGATGTTCTGGTGCCCGGTCAGGCCTGGAAACGAATGGAGAAACATAAATGAGGAAAAGCAATTTTGCGCTGCGGCTTCAGCCCTCGCTCCTGGACGAAGCGCGTAAGGTGGCGGAAGACGAGGGTGTGGCGCTTAACCAGTTCATCAACGTGGCTGTGGCCGAGAAGCTATCGGCGCTCAGGGTCGAAAGCTATTTCCAGGAGCGCGCGGCGCGCGCCGACATTCCCGCCGCGCTCGATATCCTCAAGCGCGCCGGCAAGGGTAAGCCGCCGGTCAAAGGTGACGAATTGGCAAAGTAGTCGAATTCCGGCCGGCTTGGAGTGAGCACGGATAGAAGGTCCGGCATGATTTTGTCTGATTGGCCTCTTGCGTCGGAAGCCTTGAGAATATAGGGCTTTGCGCGGTCCGGAGTGTAGCGCAGCCCGGTAGCGCACTTGACTGGGGGTCAAGGGGTCGTCGGTTCGAATCCGGCCACTCCGACCATTTTCAACCTGAGACTTGGCCCCAAAGCTTTCATCGATCGGGAACGACCGCTTCGTGTCGATTCGTTCGGCCGCGTGACGAAGCTGCCAGCCGCAATTCCCTCTGGTGCCGGTACTCCAGCGCGATCGCGCCCCAGACCAGGCCGAGCAGCAGGTAGAGATGGCGCCAGTGGTCGATGTCGATGAAGGTGCCTAGGCCGATATTGCCGAGATAGGCGACATAGGCGCACAGAAGATAAGGCTGCCATGGCCGGTCGCGCAAAAGGATGCGGAAGCCGGCGCCGATCGTCCATAAGGTCAGCGTCAGGAACGAGACGAAGCCCAGCCAGCCGTAGTCCATCAGCGCCTTCAGCCAGATGTCGTGCGTATCCTCGCCATAGATCGTGCCGAACACCAGCGGGCCGATACCGAGCGGATGCTCCATCGCAAGCTGGAAGCCGATCGTGTAGCGGGCGAATCGGCCGAGCCGAGCCGAATCGTAGCTCTGCTCGAGCTGCGCGCGCTGCGTGAACATGTCCGACACGCCGGGCAGTTGCAGGATGATCAGGAAAGCGATGACCAGCAGCGCCATGGCCGCGATCGTCATCACCACCACCCGCAGCCGGAACTTGCCGCTGGCGCTCTGCAGGAACAGGCACGCGGTAAGCAGCACCGCCGACACCGCGAACATGCCCCAGGCGCCGCGCGAGAAGGAGAAGAAGATGCCGGCGGTGATGATGAGCAGCGGCACCGCAAGCAGCGGCATGCGCGACACCGGGCCGGTGAGCAGCAGGTAGAGCAGGTAGGTGCCGGGCAGCACCAGGAACGGCCCGAACACGTTGGGGTCCTGGAA
>NZ_RZTO01000837.1:0-2598 GCF_003997225.1 Mesorhizobium sp. M2C.T.Ca.TU.002.02.1.1 | reverse complement strand
GTTAGACGCAGTGCGCTAACATTTGATAACTCGGCGCTTTTTCTCTAGCGAAATGCCGACGGACGCATTGCGTCCGGTGTCACCGGATCGCTCGCCCGCCGCGCCTTTCTGGAAGCGACGCAAGGTGGCGCGCCGGGAGCGTCGCGAAGGCAAGCCGATCCGGATATTCCAGCGTGCCGGCCTCATCGAACCTTGCGCCGGCCGAGGAGTTGCATGCCGGCTTCATGGCCAAGGGAATATCGCGCGGCGGCGGATTTTGTCGCCGCGGCCTATCGCCCCGAACAGGACGAGGCCGGGCTGGAGACGATCGAGAGGGCGGCCGACCGGGTTCTCGAGGAAACCGGCATCCGCTTCCTGGACGATCCGCAGACCATCGACGTTCTCAAACAGGCCGGTGGCGTGGCGACCGGGGATGTCGTGCGCCTGGACGGGACTGAGTTGCGCCGCATCATACGCCGGCATGCGCCGGCAAGGTTCCTGCTGCGCGGCAGGAATCCGGCGCGGGACACGCCGGTCGGCGCAGGCGCACCGCCGGTCTTCGCGCCGATCTACGGCGCGCCCAATGTCGTGCTCGACAACGGGGCGAGGGAGGCGGGCAGCCGGCGGATCTACGGCGAGCTTGTCGCCGCCGCGCATGCCGCGCCGGGGCTCACCAACACCGGGCAGATGATCTGCGTCATGGAGGACGTCCCTGAAGACCGGCGTCCGTTGGAGATGCTGCTTGCGCATCTCATCCATTCCGACAAGCCATTCATGGGCAACATCGCTTCGCCGGCGGCCGCCGAAGCGGTGATCGACCTGACCGCCGCGGCGGTCGGGCGGCCGGCGTCTGCCGGCGAGTGCAACCTTCTCCACCTGATCAACGCCACGCCGCCGCTCTCCTATTGGCCGAACCCATTGAAGTGCCTGCGGGCAATCGCGCTGAAGGGCGAGGCGAGCATGGTTTCGTCCTACATGATGATGGGCGCGACGTCGCCCGTCACCGTGGCCGGCGCGCTTATCCAGGGCTATGCGGAGGTGCTTGCCGGACTTGCGCTGGCGCAGCTTTGGCGTCCGGGCGCGCCGGTGGTGATGGGCATCCTCGCCTATCCTTTCGACATGCGTCGGATGCTGCCTGGCTTCGGCGATCCAGCCTCGCAGCTCGTCCAGTTCTGCGCGGCCGAACTGGGCAGGCGGCTCGGCGTGCCTGTGCGGGGCGACGGCGCGATCACCTCGGCCAAGATCGATGACGCGCAATCCGGTGCCGAAGGGGGCAGGGTGCTCTCGGCCTCGGTGGCCTCCGGAGCGGGCTTCATCCTCCACGCATCCGGTTGGCTGGAGCAGGGCCGCACGGTGTCGTTCGAAAAATTTCGCCGCGATGCCGCTGCTCTGGCGGAACTCGGCCATGGCAGGCCCGCCGATTTGCCGGCACCCCTCGATCATGGAATCGAGGCGGAGATACGCGGCCGCCTCGCGCAATCTTGAACGGCTTATGCAAAATGGGCGCTGCCGCGCGGCGACGCCCTCCGTTCGAAGCGCGCCAAATGGCCCATCCTCAAAATTCGCAAGGCGCGGCCGGAACATTCGGCCTTCGCCGATGTTCTTGGATGCAGATGGCGCGCAGCCCCGCTCCCCCCGCGAAAAGCGCGCCATCGGACTGGGTTCCGACCCGAGCAGCCCGCCTCGGCCGTCCCTCGCCGGGGCGGGCTTCATTTTGATGATTGGAAGGATCATGCTTCACCGGGCAGCTAAGATCGCGGAGCAGGCTCATTGCGGGCAGAAGGACAAGACCGGACGGCCCTATATCGAACATCTGAGGCGCGTTGCCGACGCGGTCGAAACGCTCGACGAAAGGACCGTCGCCTATCTGCATGATGTCGTCGAGAAAGGCGAGGGTTGGAGCCTCGAGCGGCTCGAACAGGCCGGCTTCAGTTCATCCGTTGTCGCGGCCGTCGACGCGCTGACGAAACGGATGGACGAAAGCGAGCAGGGGTTCATCTGCCGCGCCGCCTCGAACGCGCTCGCCAGGTCGGTCAAGGAAGCTGACCTGAAGGATAATCTATGGCAGGCACATCAGGCAGGGCTTTCTCCAGCCAGATATGAAACCGGCCTCGTGGTGCTCCATGGATTGAACGCCAGCGCCTAGAGCAATTCCAGGAAAAGTGCGAAGCAGTTTTCCGTCCGGAATCGCGTAAGAACAAAGGGATAGAGCGGTTCGCCGTTTCCGTGAAACGGTGGAACGCACCAAGCCCTGTCGAGGCCGATGTAACGAGTATTATTTCGGAATCCCTTGCGAATATCCGAATTAAGCGCTATCTATCGACAATCGATCTTGTTGAACGAACGTTGTTTCCGCGCCAACGCGCCCGACGATATTCCCTCTCAATTTCGAAGAATACGGCGTTTGGTCAGGTTACCAAGCGACGATAATTTACGTCGATTTGAAAGGAAATCGCAATGAGCTCTGGGACCGTGAAGTTTTTCAATGCCACCAAGGGCTTCGGCTTTATCGAGCAGGGCGGCGGCCAGCCCGACGTGTTCGTGCATATCTCGGCCGTGGAGCGCGCTGGACTGCGCTCGCTGGTCGAGGGCCAGAAGGTCAGCTTCGACATCGTGAAA
>NZ_RZTO01000836.1:0-2602 GCF_003997225.1 Mesorhizobium sp. M2C.T.Ca.TU.002.02.1.1 | reverse complement strand
AGACCCGGATGCCCCAGGCGCGCAGATCATCGGCGATGCCGGCGACCAGCGGGCCTTCCGGGCCGACCACGACCAGATCGATCTTCTTTTCCTGGCAGAAGGACGCGACGGCGGAATGGTCGGCGACGTCGAGCTTCACCAGCTCGGCGACACGGCCGATGCCCGGATTGCCGGGCGAGGCGTAGAGCTTCGTCAGCAGCGGCGAGGCGGACATCTTCCAGGCGAGCGCATGTTCGCGGCCACCCGAGCCGAGAAGAAGAACGTTCATGGCCACCTCTTGCTGATCGTCTCCCCGAACCCGCTATTGGTCCGCGGGCGGCGGGTCAAGGCGTCTTGGCATTTTGGCGGCAATTGCGCACGGGAAAGCAGCGCAAAGGCCGGGGACTGTCGAAGCCGCCCCAACCTCGTCATTCTATGGCGGAGCAAGGAGCGAAGCGACGCGCGCAGACCATAGAATCCATTCCGTGACCTTAGCCGAAGGATGCAAATGGCAGAGAATTCTGCACCGTTGCGGCGCTTCGAGGTCACGGAATGGATCCTCGGGTCTGCGCGTCCGCTTCGCTCCCGCTCCGCCCGTGGATGACGAGGCAGGGCCACTCAGCTCTGATAGATAACCGGAAACCAATCCTCGCGCAGCTTCTGGCCGGGCTTCATGTCATGGCCGGGATAGGGCGGCGAGGTGCGGCCGGGGCGTTCGATATAATGCGCGTCGTCGCCGACCCAGCGCAGCGACAGCGCCCGGCGCCTTGCCGCCGTCATGTTGCCGCGCGCGCCGTGGGCGGTCCGAAAGTCGAACAGGATGGCGTCGCCCGGCTCCATCTCCCATTCGAGCACCTTCATCGAAGGATCGTTGTCGGGGTCGGGCACCGGCCGGTAGTCGCCCTCGCCGGCATAGAAATTGGCGTCGTTCAGCCAACGCACCGGCAGCACCATCTTTTCCCATTTGTGCGAGCCCGCGATCAGCCTCAGCGTCGCCTCTTTCACCGGATCAATCGGGATCCAGAAGCTGACCGTCTGGCTGCCGTCGACGAAGTAATAGGGGATGTCCTGGTGCCAGGGCGTCGGCTTCTGCGTGCCGGGCTCCTTGACCAGCACGTGGTCGTGGAAGAACTGCGCGCTGCGCGACTGCATGACGGCGGCGGCGAGTTCGGCGGCCGGCGATTCCCTGACGATCCTGACGAATTCCGGGATGCGCTCCCAGTTGCAGTAATCGTCGAAGAAGCTGCCCTTGCCGCCGGCGATGTCGGAGGCGGTTGCGCTGCGGTTCTGCATATTGCGCTCGATGCCGTCGGCGATGACGTCGACCCAGTCCTTGAAGGCGCCGCGGACGCAGACGGCGCCGTCGCGCTGGTAATCGGCAATCGTCGAAGCATCGATCTTTGGGCTGGCCATGGCGCGTTCTCCTTGCATTTGGCAAGCGACTATTGCAAGCGCCGGACATCGCGTAAAATAATAACGTGTCATGTAATTTATAGTTTTTACCTATGAGACTGACCCTCACCCAATTGCGCTATGTCGTCGCCGTGGCCCGCTATGGCAGCGTGACCGCGGCGGCGAACGCGCTCAATGTCTCGCAGCCGTCGATGTCGGTGGCGATCGACAATGTCGAGGATGCGCTTGGCCAGAAACTGTTCGTGCGCCAGCGCGGCAGCGGCGTGGCGCTGACGTCCTTCGGCCGCAGGGCCGTCGCCAAGGCAAGGCAGGTGCTGGGCGAGGCGGACGAGCTGGCGGCGCTCGGTACGCGCGAGGCGGATATCGGCGGCGAGCTGGTGCTTGGATGCTTCGAGGACCTGGCGCCCTATTTCGCGCCGGCGCTGATGCGCGCCTTCGCCGAGCGCTGCCCGGCCGTCACGGTCGTCATCGGGGACGAGACCTTCGAGACGCTGGGGCGGCGCCTGGCCGACAGCGCCGTCGATCTCGGCCTCACCTACGATCTCGGCCTTCCAGGCCATTTCAAGCGCATCCTGCTGCATGAATTGCGGCCGCACGCGCTTTTGCCCGCTGGCCATGCGCTGGCGGACAAGCACGCCGTCAGCCTGGCCGAGCTCGCCCAGCATCCGCTGATCACCACCGACCAGCCGCACAGCTGGCAGCATATGCTGGACCTCTTCCTCAGCCGCGGCCTGTCGCCGATCGCGCGAGCGGCGACGAGCTCGTTCGAGCTGCAGCGCTCCATGGTCGCCAACGGATTCGGCGTCGCCGTCAGCTATACGAGGCCCTATGGCGACCGCAGCTATGACGGCCTGCCGCTGGTCTGCAAACCGCTCTCCGACGCGCTGCCGATGCAGCGCATCATCCTGACCCACGACACCCGCCAGCGCCTGTCGAAGGCGGCCGCGGCCTTCATCGACGTCGCCAAGGCATGGTTTGCCGGTCACGATGTTTTCACCGCGTAAGCGACATTGCGGCCGCTTGACGGCGTCACTTGCGACTGTCACTTCAACGTGATGGAAACCGTCCAGTCGAAAGCGATCCAGGGCCGCGTCGCCGACGCGCCGAGCGGCCATTGGGTCTACCGGGTGCTGCCGCGCTGGCTGTGGCCTTATGCGCAGCTGGCGCGCTGGGACCGGCCGATCGGCTGGCAATTGCTGTTGTGGCCCTG
>NZ_RZTO01000835.1:0-2604 GCF_003997225.1 Mesorhizobium sp. M2C.T.Ca.TU.002.02.1.1 | reverse complement strand
TCCTGCGTGTGCGTGCGGCCGATCTTGATGATGTGGTTGAAGGCGCGGGCCTTGGCGTCGAGCGCCTTGTGGAGATGGTGCAGCGCCGGGATCAGGTGATGCGCGACGCGCTCGGCGCAGGCGACATGCATGGCCGTCGGATAGGTGTCGTTGGACGACTGGCTCATATTGACGTGGTCGTTGGGATGCACCGGCTTCTTCGAGCCCATGACGCCGCCGAGCATCTCGATCGCCCGGTTGGAGATCACCTCGTTGGCGTTCATGTTGGACTGCGTGCCGGAGCCGGTCTGCCACACCACCAGCGGAAAATGATCGTTGAGCTTGCCGTCGATGACTTCCTGCGCGGCGTCCACGATCGCCTTGCCGATGGCGGGATCGAGCCGCTTCATCTCCATGTTCACCTCGGCAGCGGCGCGCTTGACTATGCCGAGCGCACGCACGATCGAAGCCGGCTGCTTTTCCCAACCGATCTTGAAATTGCCCAGCGAACGCTGCGCCTGCGCGCCCCAATAGCGATCCGACGCCACCTCGATGGGGCCGAACGTATCGGTTTCGGTTCTGGTCTTTTCAGCGCTCACGGCAACTCTCCGGTCTGTCGATTTGGGCAAGGGCGTATCGCGTTGCACAAACGGCATCAAGCGGAGATTGCGGGCAGGAAAGATGCAAATCGGTTGAAGGAGCGCCGCTAATCTCCCCCCTTGAGGGGGAGATGGCCGCGAAGCGGTCGGAGGGGTCGTCTCACGTAAATCGCCGACCTCGTCTCTGGGCGCAGGAAGGCGCTGGCGCTTCACGCGCAGCGACCCCCTCTGTCGCCTTCGGCGACATCTCCCCCTCGAGGGGGGAGATCACTCCATCGGCGGCCCGACAATATCGATGTGGTTCTCGGCGCACAGCCTCGTCAGCCTCTCAATCATCTCCGGCGTCGGCACCGCCGCTTGGGGCAGCTCGGCTCGCTCCGCCGGGCGGCTCGCCTTGCGAACCATCGTTTCGAAGTCCGAACCGCGTGTGATGGTGAGCGTGTGCGCGCCTTCCGGAGACTCCACCCTGTAGGTATGCGGCAGGCCCTTCGGCGCGAGCACCGTTTCGCCGGCGCCGGCAATCCGCTCGCGGCCGTCGACGACGAAACGTATCCGTCCTTCCAGGATATGAAACACCTCGTCCTCGTTGCGATGCACATGCAGCGGCGCGGAATCGCCGTAGGGCTGGCGGTGTTCGATGACACAGATCCCGTCCTCGCCGTCGGCCGACGAAACCTGGATGGCGACCAGCGTGTTGTTGAACCAGAGGAGTTCCTTGCCTGCGATGGTCGTGTTGATCATTGTCATCACTGTTCTTCCTTTGTGGGGCGCCGATGAAACGGCTTCGGCGGCGACCTAAGCAAGGACGAGCCCGCGACGGAAATCGAATGATCGTATGGGGCGGATCGATACGATGAATTTGAATGCGCTCGATCTCAATCTGGTGAGGGTGCTCGACGCGCTTCTGCGCGAGAAGAGCGTGACGCGCGCCGGCGAGCAGATCGGCCTCAGCCAGCCGGCCGTGAGCGCCGCGCTCAACCGCCTGCGCCATGCGCTGAACGACCAGCTCTTCGTGCGGCGCGGCAACGACATGGTGCCGACTCCGCGCGCCGAGAGCCTGGCAGAACCGGTGCGCGCGGCGCTGCGCGAGATCGAGCGCGCCTTTCAACCGGCGACCGATTTCGATCCGGCAACGCTGGAACGGACCTTCACCTTCATGGGCGCCGACTTCTTCTCCATGCTCCTGATGCCGCCCTTCGCCGCCCGCATCGCCGCGGTGGCGCCCGGCCTATCGTTCCGCTTCCTCGACAGCGCCATCGGCGACGTCTCCAAGCTGCTGCAGGAAGACCGGATCGACCTGGCGCTGGAGCGCCCGCTGGAGGTCGCGGAGTGGGTCTCGAGCGTGGCACTGTTCGGCTCGCCTTTCGCCATCATCGCGGCGAAAGGCAATGCTGCTCTCGGCCAGGCGGGCGTTGTCGAAGGCGAGCAGGTGCCCCTCGACCTCTTCTGTGCGCTGCCGCATGCGCTGCGCTCCATAGACGGCTCCATGTCGGGCTTCACCGACGATGCGCTGGGCAGGATGGGCCGGACGCGTCGCGTCACGCTCGCTCTGCCGCATTTCCAGGCCGTCGCTCTGGCCGTGGCCGGCGGACCTTATCTGGCCGCTGTCCCGACGCAGTTCGCGGTCGAGGCGGCAAAATCTCTGCCGATCGGCATCTATCGGGCGCCCATCGCGATTCCGTCGCCGGCCGTCAGGATGTACTGGCACGCGCGCCGCGACGATGAGCCGCCGCATCGCTGGATCCGCGAGCAGATCCTCGACGAGGTCGGAAAGCTAGGGTTCAAGGACTGGGACGGCGAGATTGGAGACTAGGTCTCACCTGGTCATCCTGCCGAGGCCAGGCCGACGGGTGCGGCTTGGCGCAGGGCAAGCCGCCCCGCGACGAAATCCTTGACCTCGCGCACCGCCTGCTCGCGCGTGACGCTGCCCGGCTGCAGGCCGAGCCTGAGCCACAGCCCGTCGATCAAGGCGGTGACGCCAAGCACGATCTCATCGGCCTGTTCCGGCGAGGCGAGGCCGGCCAGG
>NZ_RZTO01000834.1:0-2604 GCF_003997225.1 Mesorhizobium sp. M2C.T.Ca.TU.002.02.1.1 | reverse complement strand
CTGTCGCATTTCCACCGCGCCGAGATCGCACGCATGGCCGGCTGGCGCGACCGGCTCGACCGCACCAGCAACTGGGCGATCACCGTGGTGGCAGCGATGCTGTCGGTATCGCTGTCGACGCCCAGCGCGCATCACGGCGTGCTTTTGTTCGCAATGCTGCTCATTACTTTGCTTTTGTGGATCGAAGCGCGGCGCTATCGCTTCTTCGATGTCTACCGCGCCCGCGTGCGGCAGTTCGAGCGCTACTATTTCGCGCAGATTTTTTCGCCGCAGCCGGATTACGCTTCCAACTGGCTCGCCATCCTCGGCGAAGGTCTGCGCTCGCCGCGCTTCCTGATCTCGCAACGCGCGGCGCTGATCCGCCGGCTGCGCCGCAACTATATCTTCATGTACACGATTCTGCTGCTTGCCTGGATCCTGAAGATCACCACGCCGAGCCTGTCGCGCGAAGGCTCGCCCATCGGCTTCGGGGCATCGCTCGTCGACACCTTCAGGGTGGCGACGCTCGGGCCCATCCCGGGCGTTTTCGTCGTGTGCGGTGTGGCCGCCTGCTATCTCGCGCTGCTTGCCGCCGCCTTCCTGGCCCGCGCCGATGACGGCGAGCTGTCCTTCGGCGACGTGCATGTGTGAGGGAAGGCAGCAGGGAACGAGGCAGTAGGCAGTGGGGATTAGGCAGTAGCAAAGTCGGAACGGGGCGCGGACACCCTCTGCTGCCTACTGCCTACTGCTGCCCCCTCACTGCAGCGACAGCGCCGACCGGAACTCCCGCGTGGTGTTGCGGGCGGGATAGGGTTCGTCCGGCACGGGAATGCCGAGATGGCTGCAGAGCGGTGCCCAGCCGTCGCCGAGCTTATGCACCAGCAGTCGTTCCGCCGGCACGGTGTTCAGCACCGCCTCGACATTGTCCCGGTAGACGGCGATCGCATGGGCGCGGTCCTGCGGGCGGCCGCCGAAGACCTTGTTGGCGACGAGCGCGATGCCTAGCGACTCCTCGTCCGTGCTGCCGATGATCGCCGGCAGAATGGTTTTTTCGAAACTCTCCCACCAGCTTTCGGGCGAGCGCCAGGTGAGGATGACGCGTGCTTTGGGGTAGACGCCGATCAGCTCGCGCCAATAGAACGCCGAGGGCCAGTCGACGCAGGATTTGTATCCGGCGAAGAGTTGGGCCCAGTCGGGCGCCCCGCCCCTGGCCAGCGCCCGCCAAAGCCGCTTCTGCTCCGCATGCGCCATCACCTCCGACATATGGTGGCAAGGACCGAAGCCGAGCATGGTCAGCGCCTCGCGCATCGAATCCGTGCCCGTCCGGCCGAAGCCGGTTCCAATCACCATCAGCGACATTTCCCCCTCCTCAGCTTCTCCTCATCTTTAAGCGCTGCGGTCAATCTCCGTGGACCACGAAACGCAGGCGGTTGCCTTCCGGATCGCCGCTCGAGATGACACGACCGTCCCTTTTCGCTGGTATGTCGGCCGCATCGAGCCTGCGCTCGACGGCGGCGAGTTCCTGCGCCGAGCCAAGCTCGATGGTGAAATGGTCAAGACCGGCGGCGTTCGGCGGCGGCTCGCGCAGCTCGTCGCGCGCCCAGATGTTGAAGGCCACCATATGGGCTCGGCGCTCGGTGCCGCAGTCGAACATGCCGAAGGTCCGGGACTGGATATGCGGCCGGAAGCCGAGCACGCCGAGATAGAATTTCATCAGCATCTCCGGCGCGCGGGCACGCAAATGGATATGGCCGATAAAGGCATCCCGCGCCATCTTCGGCTCGACATGGCCGGAATTGCCGAGGTCGCGCAACAGGCCGGACACGTCCAGCGGCTCGAGCCCCGAATGCGCGCTGCCGTCGGCGGCGATCAGCGCCACGCGGCCGCTGGGCGATACTTCTTGGCGCAGCAAGCGTTCCGGCGTGTCGAAGCAGATCTCGATGCCGTTGCCGGATGGGTCGGAGACGTAGAGCGATTCCGAAACAAGGTGGTCCTGGGCGCTGTACCGCAAGCCAGATGCCTTGAGACGGGCGGCCGTATGCGCCAGATCGCGGCGGCTGGTGACGTGGATGGCAACATGAAAGAGACCGCGCGCCTTCTGCGGCAGCGGCGTCTCCGCGCCGGCATGGAGCACGATCAGCGTCCGTCCGCCGGCGCCAAGTCCCGCCATGACGGCGTCCTCGCCAAGCAGCGCCAACCCAAGGACGTCGCGCCAGACATTCAGGGCCGCCGGCACATCGGTCACCCTGAGATGGACCGGCCCGAGACGGGTCAATGGAGACAGCAATCCTTCATCCATCGTCGTCTGTCCGATTGCGGCCAAGGGCATATTAGCTGTTAATGAAACAACTGTCGCGCTCCAAGTTCGGGTTGACCCCTTCCCAGCGGGCGGCGACTATTGCGACGGCCGGTTTTTCTGGACTTGGTTCAGCAGGAGGAGATCGCATGGACGAAACCGAGCAGTGGCGCAACATGGCGAGCGCGCCGCGGGACGGCAGCCGCATCCTGGTGACGGTACGCTCGTCCGAACAGGGACCGGCCGAGGTCGACATGGCCTATTGGTCGCGCGCCGACCAGTTCGGCGAGGAGGGCTGGCGGGCGTCGGACTCCTCGCCTGGCCGCATC
>NZ_RZTO01000833.1:0-2614 GCF_003997225.1 Mesorhizobium sp. M2C.T.Ca.TU.002.02.1.1 | reverse complement strand
CCAAAACCAAGCCTCGCATGAGGGCTCGGCGCCTCCTGTCAAAATCTCCTGACACGAACTTCTCAAACGCTTCAATCACATAAAACAAAACCCCGCCGAAATTCGACGGGGTTTGTCAGCAGTCTGACGGCGGGCATGAGCCCGCCGTTCTCGTAAGCGAAAGGGCCGCGATTACTCGGCGGTGGCGGCTTCCGCCTCGGCCGGCGCCGCGGTCGCGGCGGCAACTGCCGCAGCGGCGTCTTCCTGCGCCTTCTTCAACAGGGCAGCGCGTTCCTGCGCCTTCTTGCCGGGCAGGGCCTTGTTCGGGTTCGAGCGGGCTTCGCGCTTGGCAAGGCCGGCCTCGTCGAGGAAGCGCAGCACGCGGTCGGTCGGCTGGGCGCCGTGCGACAGCCAGTGCTTGACGCGGTCGGCGTCGACCTTGACGCGCTCGCCGTCCTTCGGCAGCAGCGGGTTCCAGGAACCCAGCGACTCGATGAAACGGCCGTCGCGCGGCGAACGGGCGTCGGCGACGACGACATGGTAGTAAGGACGCTTCTTCGAGCCCGCACGGGCCAGTCTGATCTTCAGTGCCATTCTTTTCTCCTAAAAGCTCTGATTTCGTTCATTAATCCCGGCTGAGTCCTTGTTGTGCATGTCGTTGTCCCAAAACCGCGAAGCACTTTTGGGCGACATGCACAGGTCAGCCGGCTTTTGCAGCGCCGTTGGCAGCGGCGATCTGTTCGTGATGGCGGATGACCTCGCGGACGACGAAGTTCAGGAACTTCTCCGCGAAGTCGGGGTCGAGATGCGCGTCGTTCGCCAACTGGCGAAGTCGGGCGATCTGCTGCTGCTCGCGCGCCGGGTCGGCGGGCGGCAGGCCATGCTCGGCCTTGAGCACGCCGACCGCCTTGGTGCAGCGGAAGCGCTCGGCCAGCATATGGATGAGGGCGGCATCGATGTTGTCGATCGAAGCGCGGTAGCCCGCCAGGATGGCGCGTGCGTCGGCCATGTCTTTCTCCTCGTTCATCGCCCCCTCACTTCTTCTTGCCCAAACCGGGCAGCCCACCGCCGCCCAGGCCCGGAAGCTTCATGCCGCCGGGCAGGCCCGGCAGCCCGCCGCCGGGAAGTCCGCCGGGCAAGCCGCCCGGCAGGCCTTTGCCGAGGCCGGCGGCCTGCGCCTGCTTCTGCAGGGCCTCGAGCTGCTTGGGATCCATCTTGGAGAGGTCGGGCATGCCCCCCATACCCCCCGGCATCATGCCGCCAAGGCCCATCTTCGAGGCAAGGCCGCCCATCATGCCGCGCATGAGGCCGCCGCCTTTGCCCTTGCCGCCCATCGCCTTCATCATGTCGGCCATGCCGCGATGCATCTTCAAGAGCTTGTTGATCTCGGCAGCATCCGTGCCGGAGCCGGCGGCGATGCGCTTCTTGCGCGAGTGCTTCAGGATATCGGGATTGGCGCGCTCGGCCTTGGTCATCGAGGAGATGATGGCGAGCTGGCGGCCGAACATCTTGTCGTCGAGGCCGGCGGCGGCCAGCTGGTCCTTCATCTTGCCCATGCCGGGCATCATGCCCATGATGCCGCCCATGCCGCCCATTTTCGACATCTGCTGAAGCTGCTGGGCGAGGTCGTTCAGGTCGAACTTGCCCGACTGCATCTTCTTGGCCATCGCCGCCGCCTGCTCGGCGTCGATGGTCTCGGCGGCCTTCTCGACGAGGCTGACGATGTCGCCCATGCCGAGGATGCGGTCGGCGATGCGCTTGGGGTGGAATTCCTCCAGCCCGTCCATCTTCTCGCCGGTGCCGATGAGCTTGATCGGCTTGCCGGTGACGGCGCGCATGGAAAGCGCTGCGCCGCCACGGCCGTCGCCGTCCATGCGGGTCAGCACAAGGCCGGTGATGCCGACGCGCTCGTCGAAGCTCTTTGCCAGGTTCACGGCGTCCTGGCCGGTCAGCGAATCGGCGACCAGCAGGATTTCGTGCGGGCTCGACACCTTCTTGATGTCGGCCATCTCGACCATCAGCGGCTCGTCGATATGGGTGCGGCCGGCGGTGTCGAGGATGACGACGTCATGGCCGCCGAGCCTGGCCGCCTGCACGGCGCGCTTGGCGATATCGACCGGGCTCTGGCCGGCGATGATCGGCAGCGTCGCGACCTTGGTCTGCTCGCCGAGCTGGCGCAACTGCTCCTGCGCGGCGGGCCGCCGCGTGTCGAGCGAGGCCATCAGAACCTTCTTGTTCTGCCGCTCGGTCAGCCGCTTGGCGATCTTGGCCGAGGTGGTCGTCTTGCCGGAGCCCTGCAGGCCGACCATCATGACGACGACGGGCGCCGGCGCGTTGAGGTCGATGGCCACACCCTCGGCGCCCAGCATGTCGACCAGCTCGTCATGGACGATCTTGACGACCATCTGCCCGGGCTTGATCGACTTCAGCACCGCCGCGCCGACCGCCTTCTCGCGCACCTTGTCGGTGAAGGAGCGAACCACCTCCAGCGCGACGTCGGCCTCGAGCAGCGCGCGGCGCACCTCGCGAAGCGCTGCCGAGACATCCGTCTCGGAAAGCGCGCCGCGGCCGGTCAGGCCGTTCAGGATGGAGCCAAGACGCTCCTGGAGGGATTCAAACATCTGCGGTCCTTGAT
>NZ_RZTO01000832.1:0-2617 GCF_003997225.1 Mesorhizobium sp. M2C.T.Ca.TU.002.02.1.1 | reverse complement strand
GATAACGATCAATCCCTTCCGCATCCGTAAGTGAACGACCATGAATTCCGAAGCGCCGCTCGGCTTCCCCACGGTCCGCTGGCTGCGATCCGTCCTCGCCCATCTCATTCTTACAACCGCGCTGATCTCGATACCCGCACCGATGGTCGGGCCGCGGGCGGAGGTCAGAACTCTTCCCCTGCCTCGCTTCGTCTCGCTCAAAGCCTCATCCGCCAACCTGCGCGTCGGACCGGGCACCGGCTACGACATCCAATGGGTCATGACACGCCCGGGCATCCCGCTGGAAATCTATCAACAATACGGCAATTGGCGGCGCGTGAGGGATTGGGAGGGAACCACCGGATGGATATTCGGACCGCTCCTGTCGGGACGCAGAACGGGCATTGTCGCTCCCTGGACGAAGAACAATGTTGCGCTGCGCAACAAACCGGCAATCGATGGTCGCATCACTGCGTGGCTCGAGCCTCGCGTCCGGGTCAAACTGACATGGTGTGACGGAAAATGGTGCGCCGTAGCGCTAGGGGATGCGTCCGGCTTCGTCAAACAGACCGACTTGTGGGGCGTCTATCCCGATGAAGTGCTTTAAAGCCATGGCTCAATATGATCGACCGAACGGTGTTGCTTTCCGGCGGAAGCATTGCTGAGCCGCAACCGGGTTCCGGCCTATTCTGATCGATCAGAACGTCCGCCGAGCCATGCGGAGAAGTGGCCAAGCACAAGCAGGAATGCAAACAAAGTGAAGCCTGCGTCGGCCGTAGGCCGACGCTTCGTCAACATCTGGCAAGCGCGCCGGAAGATCCTACCGCCTCAAGGCGTAGACATTGTCCATCGACGCGCCACCCAGCGGCAACGCCATGTCGTCGTCAAGGAGCCGGGTGATGCGGGCGAAACCGACAAAGGCTTTGCGCGCTTCCTCGGCCGACATCTTGCCCGACACCGCCGCCGCACAGCAATTCAGGGCGCATTGATAAACCGGGCCGCGTCGTCCCGTTGGCCACTTCCGCAGGAATACCATCGCCTCGGAGACGCTATCGACTTCCTCCACAGGGTATCCCTGCCCACGCGCAATTCGCACAGGGGTAAAGAAATGCAAGCGATCCATGATTATCCTCCCGGTCGACCGCAGCGCAGTCGAACTTCATTAAACGCACGTCTCGCGAATGGGTTCCAAACAAATTTGGTTGCCGACGGAAAAAGTTCGGAACCGCCGGCCTGCAAGAAAAACGCTAATGCATGTTGCCCAGCAGTGCGCAGCGGTTCTGGAACAACGACATGCATCAAAACAAAGGCTTGCAGCGCGTCGCCTGAATCCTTTTCAGCGCAAACGCACTTTAGGCGACTCAGCTCGGTTCAAGCCCGGAGTCGTCGGATAACGACGATTCTCGTTGAATATCTTTAAGGCGAAAGCCGGCAAATGGGTTGCTTGCCGGTTCCCCAAGGTCAGGCTTAACCTCCCCGGTCAAACGCGTGAGGGCGCGTTTTGCAACAAGGGGAACACTTGCAATGACCATTCAAGGCGCCTCGCCTGACCTCTATAACGAGGATCTGGCTCCCGCAACGGTCAGGAACTGGGGACCGTTTTCGATCTTCAACGTCTGGACCTCGGACGTCCACAGCCTCTGGGGCTACTACCTGGCGGCAAGCCTGTTTCTGTTCTGCGGCGGCTTCGTCAACTTCATCGTCGCCATCGGCATCGGCTCGCTGATCATCTACGGCCTGATGAACCTGGTCGGCTATGCCGGCGTGAAGACCGGCGTGCCCTACCCCGTGCTTGCCCGCGCCTCCTTCGGCATCTGGGGCGCCAACGTCCCGGCGCTGGTGCGCGCCATCGTCGCCTGCTTCTGGTACGGCGCCCAAACGGCCGCGGCGTCGGGCGCAATCGTGGCGTTGCTGACGCGACTGCAATGGTTCGACGAGTTCAACAAGAGCTCGCATATGCTCGGCCATTCCACCCTGGAAGTGATCTGCTTCGTCGTCATCTGGGCGCTGCAGCTTCTGATCATCCAGAAGGGCATGGAAACGGTGAGACGCTTCCAGGACTGGGCCGGCCCGGCCGTCTGGGTGATGATGCTGCTCCTGGCCATCTATCTTTGCGTGAAGTCGGGATCCTTCGCCTTCACCAGCGACATCCCGATGGACGTGCTGCGCGAGAAGACCGCCGATGCCGGCATCCCGGGCGATCCGGGATCATGGACCGCGCTGTTCGGCGTCGCGGCGATCTGGGTGACCTACTTCTCGGCCCTCTACCTCAATTTCTGCGACTTCGCGCGCTACGCACCCGACAAGGCGGCGCTGCGCAAGGGCAACATCTGGGGCCTGCCGGTCAACCTCATCCTGTTCTCGCTGGTCGCCGGCGTCACCACGATCGCCGCCTACGACGTCTACCATGAGGTGCTTTTGCATCCCGACCAGATCTCGGCCAAGTTCGACAGCTGGTTCCTGGCGGCCCTTGCGGCGCTCACCTTCGCGGTGGCGACGCTCGGCATCAACGTCGTGGCGAACTTCGTCTCGCCGGCCTTCGACTTCTCCAACGTCTTCCCGCGCCAGATCGACTTCAAGAAGGGCGGCTACATCGCGGCGTTGATCGCGCTTGTGCTCTATCCATTCGCTCCGTGGG
>NZ_RZTO01000831.1:0-2623 GCF_003997225.1 Mesorhizobium sp. M2C.T.Ca.TU.002.02.1.1 | reverse complement strand
GCGTCAGCTTTGCCGTCTCGGCGTTTCTCTTCTCCCAGCCGCGCGGATCGCCCGCAAAGCCGGCGCGCTGCGGCGCCTCGCGCTCGCGCCATGATCGGATTCGTGCCTCGCGCTCGACGAGATTGCCGTCATCGGCGGGGAACATGGAGATGTACTGCGCCATCCGCACCTTGTCGTCGGACGTGTTCGGCGCCACGCCATGCGCCAGCAGCGAGTTGAAGATCATCAGGTCGCCCGGGAAAAGCTCGAGCTTCTCGATCCTGTCCTCGATTCCCCTCATGTCCGGATGATGCGGATCGCGGTCGGCGGGTTGCGTCTTCACCCACTCGTCGAAATGCTCGAACAGATAAGGCACGCATTGAAAACCGCCGATGTCGCCGCCGTCCTGGTGGACCAGCGAAAGCACGCCCTGCACCGAGATCGGCTTGGGCTCGAGCGAGGTATCGGCATCCCAGTGGATGAAGCCGGGAGACGCGCGCCTGCCTTTGTTGGGCGTGTTGAGGTTGGCGCGGTCGATGGCGACCCACAGATCCTCCATGTCCCAGATATCGACGAAGGCGTCGTAGACGCGGCGCGCCATGCGGTTGTCCCACAGGAACTGATGGTTGTAGATCTCGACCATGCCGGCATTGTTGATTTCCTTCAGCGCGTAATCGCGCCGCTGGGTGACGTCCCAGGTCGCCGGATCGCTGGGGTCTTTCTCCTCGAATTCCCAAAGCAGCGCCTTGAGACGCTCGACATTTTCCTGCGGCACCGCATTGCGCACGATCACGAAGCCCGCTTCTGCCAGTGTGCGAAATCCGCGTCTGAAAGCACACGCAGCGGAAGCGTTTTCTTGATTTTGGACAGTTGGGTCGTCGCCCGGCTGGATGTCGGATGATCGTCCTTCGTGATGTCTTTCGCGTGGGCCATCGATTTCCTCCTCGACCTTGTCTTGCCGCACATGAGGCTAACCGAACGACGGGCATGCATGTTGTCCCTGACAGGCCTGAAATGATACTATTCTGGCGTCCATCGTCGTCCTAGCGCCGTTCGAGGCGATTTTTTGGAGGCCGGCCGTGAAGCCATATCTGGAGAAAGTCACCGTCGCCGATGACGCGTCATGGTCGATGGTAAGAGTGCCGCGCGACCCGACCATTCCGTTCGAATGGCATCATCATCCGGAATATGAGCTGACACTCACCCTGAACTCGCGCGGACGCCGCTTCGTCGGCGACCATGTCGGCGACTATGACGATGGCGATCTCGTGCTGCTCGGCCCTAACCTGCCGCACACCTGGTCGTCGACGAGCAAGCTCGATGGCGGTAGGCCGCATCTGGTCATGGTCATCTGGTTCCGGCCCGAATGGGCGCGTGGATTGACCGGGCTTCTGACAGAACTGGGGCCGGTTGCCGGCTTGTTGGACCGATCGGCGCGCGGGCTGAAATTCTCCCAAGACGCGACGGAGCGCGTCAGGACGCGGATCGAAGCGATCTTCGACAAGCCGCCCGCGGACCGGCTGCTCGACCTGATCTCGGTGCTGCTGACGCTCGCCAAGGACGACGCGGCCGAACCGCTTACGGCGCCGTCCCGTTCGCCCCAGTCCACTCTCGCCTCGAGCGGCGCGCGCATAGACCGCGTCCTGGACTATCTGCATGCGCACTACACTGACGATCTCGGGATCGATCACCTCGCGCGCCTCGCCGCGCTCAGCCCGTCGGGCTTTCACCGCATGTTCACGCGGCACACGCGCCTGACCCTGGTCGAATATGTGACGCGGCTGCGCATCGGCGAAGCATGCGCCCTCCTCGCGGAACAAGACAAGCCGATTGCCCACATCGCCGAGCTGGTCGGCTATCGATCGCTGGCCAATTTCGGGCGCCAATTCAAGGCGTTGAAGGGGCTGACGCCGCGCGAGTATCGCAACCGCTTTGCCGGCTGATGCCTTTCTCGGAACCATTCCAACCTTGTCTCGTTCAGCCCTCGGGCGAAAAACGGGAGAGATCAGATGGCTGTGAGATGCCGTATTTCCATCGACGATGCCAGGGATGTGGACGAGTTGGCGTTCCAGGAATTGCCACGCGTCGGCGAAAGCGTTTCGATGCCGGTTGACGGGTCGAACCAAGACCTCAGGGTTCTGCGCGTCGTGCATATGCCCGGCAGCGAGCAAGGCGCGACGACGATGCTGGAGCTGACCAGCAGGATTCTCTAGCGCTAATCGTTGGAAATTACTCGCCCAGGACAACCCCGGAAGCGAGGATCTGGGCCGTCCGTTCGGTGAGTTTCTGGCGTTTCACCAGCGTGGGCTTTTCGTAAGGCCTTTTCATCCAACCGTTCCAATCGGCGTTGCCGGTCAGGACGGTGAACGCGCTTGCCTCGGTTGCGTTCCGGAATAAGGAGCCGCTAACAGAGCTGCGGAAGATGGAAGGCGGGAGGTTTCAGGCCTTAACGAGCAGCGCCTCGACCTCCTGCAGCGTCGGCATCGACGGCGCGGTGCCATGGCGCGTCACCGAAATGCCGGCGACCGCGCAGGCGAAGCGCACGGCCTCCAGCGGCTCGACGCTTTTTGCGAGAGCAGCGGCGAGACCGCCATTGAACGCATCGCCCGCCCCCGTCGTCTCGACCACCGGACCGGCATTGAAC
>NZ_RZTO01000830.1:0-2626 GCF_003997225.1 Mesorhizobium sp. M2C.T.Ca.TU.002.02.1.1 | reverse complement strand
CAGATGTCGCGAGCGCTTTCGCCAATCGTCCAAGCCGGAAAAAGAGGCGAGGCACAGCAACCGCCAATCTCCCCCCTTGTGGGGGAGATGTCCGGCAGGACAGAAGGGGGCGCCTCGCACCGGCGTCACGTTTTCTTCGATGCGCCTGCCGCTACTTCAAGAACCCGTTCTTCTTCAAAAAGTCCTCGGCCACCCCCTTCGCAGGCTCACCACCCAATTGCACGCGCCCATTGAGCTCCTGCAGCGTGGTAAGGTCGAGCTTGGCGAAGACCGGCTTCAGCAGCGCCTCGATCTCGGGATGTTCCTTCAGCACCTTCTCGCGGATGATCGGTGCCGGCTGGTAGACCGGCTGCACGTTCTTGTCGTCCTGGAGAACGACAAGGCCGGAGGGCTGGATGCCGCCATCGGTGCCGTAAACCATGGCGGCGTTGGCGCCGTTGGTCTGGTTGGCCGCGGCCGCGATGGTCGCCGCGGTGTCGCCACCGGAGAGCGTGATCAGCTGGTCGGGCTTTAGTGTGAAGCCGTAGGTTGTCTGGAAGGCCGGAAGGGCCGCCGCCGAATTGACGAACTCGGCGGAAGCCGCCAGCACCACTTTGCCGCCGCCGGCGACATATTTGCCGAAGTCCGTCAGCGTGACGAGCTTGTTCTCGTCGGCCACCTCCTTGCGCAGCGCGATCGCCCAGGTGTTGTTGGCCGGCGACGGCGACAGCCAGACGATCTTGTTGGCGTCGTAGTCGAGCTTCTTGGCGGTCTCGTAAGCCTTGGCGGCATCCTTCCAGACCGGATCGTCGGCCTTCTGGAAGAAGAAGGCCGCGTTGCCGGTATATTCGGGGTAGATGTCGATCTCGCCGGCGGTGATCGCCTTGCGCACCACGGGTGTCGCGCCGAGCTGGATACGGTCGGTGGTCTTGATGTTGTTGGCGTTAAGCACGAGCTGGATGATGTTGCCCAGCACACCGCCTTCGGTATCGATCTTCGAGGAGACAACCACCTGGGCGCTGGCCGAGGCAGTGGCAAGGCCGAGCGCGATGGTTGCTACGGCGAGCTTTCCGATTGAAAACATTGTGAAATCCCTTGCTGTGAACCGATTGATCGGTAGCTGCATATGAGCACGGCTATAACGGGCAGTCGGGGTACACGGTTTCATAACTAGGGGGACAGGCGCAATAATTTTGTTCGATCCAACAAAAGCGCTGTTCCACCCGACATGGCGCAATGCCGACCTAAGGCCGGGTGGCGGCCTGCCCTGTTCTGGGGAATACTAGAAAAGGCGGGTCGGCGGCCAAAACAGGAGTGTGTCATGGCCAAGCACAAAGTCGGCTACCTTATCGGCAGCCTCGCCAAGGGCTCCATCAACCGCAAGCTTGCGAAGGCCCTCGTCAGATTGGCGCCGCCGGAACTTGAGATGACGGAAATCTCTTTCAAGGACCTGCCGCTCTACAGCTACGACTATGACGCAGCCTTCCCACCCGTCGCCCTGGAGTTCAAGAAAGCCATCGCGTCCGTCCAGGCGGTGCTTTTCGTCACGCCGGAGTACAACCGATCGATCCCCGGCGGCCTGAAGAATGCGATCGACTGGGCCAGCCGCCCCTACGGCAAGAACTCCTTTGCCCGTAAACCGACTGCCGTCATCGGAACGTCGCCGGGCGCGATCGCTACCGCCGTCGCCCAGCAGAGCCTGCGCAGTGTGCTCAGCTTCTGCAACGCGCCCCAGATGAACTCGCCCGAAGCCTATATTCAGTTCACCCCTGGATTGATCACCGACGATGGCGAGGTGACGGTGGAGTCAACCGAGACATTCCTGCGCAATTACATGGACGAGTTCCACATGTTCATCGCGCGGGTCCTGCAGGTGCTCCCACCGGATGCATGACGCTGGCCTCGTTTCAGGCAGGTCAGGCAGGTTGTTCAAGTGGCCGGAAGAGCGGGTCGGGCGCCCCTTCAAGATTTGGGAGCGCCCACAAACTTCAACGTGCCGAGCGCCACAAAGCAGAGCGCGACGACCGGAAAGACGATCCAGTTCAGCATGGTCCAGCCCCATGCATTGTAGATCGCGCCGGACATAAGCGAGGAGAATGCGACGGAACCGAACAGGACGAAGTCGTGGAACCCCTGGACCTTGCTCTTCTCGGATGGACGATAGCTGGCCGCGACCATCGCCGTGGCGCCGATGAAACCGAAATTCCAGCCGAGCCCGAGCAGGATCAGCGCCGTCCAGAACTGCCACAGCGCCAGGCCGGAGAGCGCGACGGCGGCGCAGCCGATCAGCAGGACGAGGCCGATTGCGACGATGCGCTCGGCGCCGAAGCGATGGATCAGCGCACCGGTGAAGAAGCTTGGTCCGAACATGGCCATGACGTGCCAGGAAATGCCGAGCGTGGCATCGTCCTCCGACAGGCCGCAGCCGACCATTGCGAGCGGGGCGCCGGTCATGACGAAGCTCATCAGCGCGTAGCTGCCGACGGTGCAGAAAAGTGCTGCGACAAAACGCGGTTGGGTGACGATTTCAGCCAACGGTCGGGCATCGCTTGTGTCAGTTTCGGTCACGGCGTTTGCATGTGGGGAAACGCGCAGGAACGACAGGACGAGCGCGCCGACCGCCGCCAGGGGCAGGATGGAGGCGAAT
>NZ_RZTO01000082.1:0-12672 GCF_003997225.1 Mesorhizobium sp. M2C.T.Ca.TU.002.02.1.1 | reverse complement strand
GCCATGCTCTCCGTCATGGCGCTGGAGCGTCACGGCATCGTGCCCGACCGCGGTCCGGTGGTGGTGACGGGTGCCGCCGGCGGCGTCGGCTCGGTCGCCATCTCGATCCTGTCGAGCCTTGGCTACCATGTCATCGCATCGACCGGCCGCAACGCCGAGAGCCCCTATCTGATCGACCTCGGCGCCGCCGAGGTGATCTCGCGCGAGGAGCTCAGCCAGCCGGCGAAGCCGCTCGCCAAGGAGCGCTGGGCCGGCGGCGTCGACTCGGTCGGCAGCCATACCTTGGCCAACGTCCTGTCGATGACCTCCTATGGCGGTGCGATCGCTGCCTGCGGTCTGGCCGGCGGCATGGACCTGCCGGGAAGCGTCGCCCCCTTTATCCTGCGTGGCGTCTCGCTGCTGGGCATCGATTCGGTGATGGCGCCGAAGGCCGTCCGCCTGGAGGCATGGCGCCGCATCGGCACCGATCTCGACTTGAAGAAGCTTTCGACATTGTCGCGCACGATCGGTTTCGACGGCATTGTCGCCGCCGCGCGCGACATCGTCGAAGGCAAGATCCGGGGCCGCGTCGTCGTCGATATGTAGCCGGAAGTCGCGGCTCCGCCCGCGCCCGCAAGGCGGCAGGAATCCGCGCAATCGCTAAAATTCGAACGATCCCTCCCAGTCTTCCATAATCTCTGTCTGGCATGGTCCGCGCATGGTCGCGGACTCCGACATCAGGCAGGACAGCAAAGCCGCGGGCGCTGACAGGCTCATCCCCGATGCGCCGAAGCGGCAGGTGCTTGTCGCGCCGCCGCTGGCTCCCGAATTGCCCGCGGCCAGCCACGAAGGCCTGCCGTTCCTGACGATCGTCGCCATCGCCGTCATGGCAGGGCTCGCGCATCTCACCGGAGCGCCGCTCATCGTCACCGCCGGCCTTGCTGCTGCGGCCCTTGCCGGCCTGGCCATGCATCTGCGCAATCGTCGCGACGAGCGTCGCACCGCAGCGCTGCTCGACGAAACCGCGGCCCGCAGTCGCGCCGAGATCGAGACCCTCGCCGACCGCATGTGGGAGATGCAGGAGAGCGAGGAGCGCTTCCGCGGCCTGATCGACGCGCTCGGCGACCTCGTCGTCCATCGCGACCGCGACGGCCACATCGTCTATGCCAACAGCGTCTTTGCCTCGCTTGTCGACGTCGACGCGCGCGATCTTGCCGGCAAGACCTTGTCCGAGCTCGGCATCGATGTCGGCGTCGTTCCCGACGCCGCCTTCTCCGATCACGACTGCCTGAGCTCCACCGATGTCGCGATACGCACCCCGAACGGGCCGCGCTGGTTCTCCTGGATCGAATTGTCGGTGCGCGACAAGGACACGGGCGCGGTCTCGCACCGGGCCATCGCCCGCGACATCACCGCCCGCAAGCGCGCCGAATCCTCGCTGATCACCGCGCGCGAACGGGCCGAATATGCGAGCCAGGCCAAGTCGCGCTTCCTCGCCACCGTCAGCCATGAGATCCGCACGCCGATGAACGGCATCATGGGCATGGCGAAGCTGCTTGCCGATACCGACCTTTCGCCTGAACAGCGCACCTATGTGGGCGCCGTCTCCACCTCGGCCAGCGCGCTGCTCGCGCTCATCGAGGACCTGCTCGACTATTCCAAGATCGAGGCGGGCCGCTTCGAGCCCGAGCCGCAGCCGACCTCGCTGCGTGAAATTGCCGACAACATCATCGAGCTTCTGGCCGCAAGAGCCTTCGCCAAGAACATCGGCCTTGGCTGTCATGTCGAGCCCGACGTGCCGCAGATGATCACGGCCGACCCTGGCCGCGTGCGCCAGGTGCTGCTCAACCTCATCGGCAATGCGGTGAAGTTCACCGACACGGGCGGCGTGCTGCTCACCGTGGCGCGCGCGCGCACCGAAACCACCGACCGCATCTGCTTCACCGTCGCCGACACCGGCCCGGGCCTGCGCGAAGAGGACATGGAGCGCATCTTCGAGGAGTTCGAGCAGTCCGACGGCACCTCGACCAGGGTGCATGGCGGCGCGGGTCTCGGTCTTGCCATCTCGAAGCGGCTGGCCACCGCGATGGGCGGCACGATCTCGGTCTCGAGCCGGCTCGGCGAAGGGTCCGAATTCGTCCTCGAGCTACCGGCGGTCGCTGCAACCGAGCCGCCGCCGCATCGCCACAACATCCTCGCCGATAGGCGGGCGGTGATCGTGTCGAAGAACCCCACCGAGGCCGATGCCATCGCCCGCACGATCAGGGCCCATGGCGGCATCGTCGAGATCGCGGCGACACCAAGCCAGGCCGCTCCCTTCGCTGCCGGCTGCAACGTGCTCCTGATCGACGCCGCGCTCGAAAACAGCGACGGCAGGCTGCTCAAGCGGCTGCGCGACTCGGGTTTTGCCGACTGCGAGGCCATCACCCTGATCGCGCCGACCGACCGCGGCATGCTCGGCGAATTCCGCGCCAGCGGCTACGCCACCTTCCTCGCGAGGCCCGTGCGCGGCGAGACCCTGCTTCGGGTGCTGTTGACCAGCCATGGCTCCGCGCTCGTCCAGCCGCGGCCGGAGCCGCGCCAGGCTTCCTCGCGCAAGCGCGACCAGGGCCTGTCGGTGCTGATCGCGGAAGACAATGACATCAACGCCATGCTCGCCCGCGCCACGCTGCTCAAGGCCGGGCATCGCGTCAAGATCGTCGGCAACGGCAAGGCCGCGGTCGATGCCGTCACCGATGCAGGCCTCAAGTTCCGCTTCGACGTGGTGCTGATGGACCTGCATATGCCTGTCATGGACGGGCTCGATGCGATCGCCGCCATCCGTCGCCATGAAGAGTCGCTCGCCATGCCGCCGATCCCGATCATGGTGCTTTCGGCCGACAGCCAGGAAAAGACCCGGCATGCCGTGCTCGCCCATGGCGCCAGCGGTTTCGTGACCAAGCCGCTCGACCCGGACGCGCTCGTCCAGGCGGTCGAGGGCCAGGTTGCGGCCTGAGGAAATTTTTAACCGTTGAACACCTTGGCTTGACTGGCTTTCGCGGCCACAAGATAGCCGGTTGAGGGTATTGCCCAGCCGACAAAGTATTGCCCGCCACGTCGTATCACGGTACTGTCACAATCCTGTTGCACCTACACCGTATCCCCGCGCCAAGAGGGATGGCTCGAAGGAGAATCACTCGTGCATACAGTCGTGCCTGAATGTGACACTCGGCCGAACGCCGGCGGCGCCCTGCTCGCTGCCCGTACCGCCGACGCCGTCGCAAGCGGTGCTCCGCTGGGCCGCATCGGCAATCTCGAAGTGCGGCTCGCCCGCAACGAGGCCGAGATCGCCGCCGCCCAGGAAGTCCGCTATCGGGTATTCTACGACGAGCTCGGCGCGAGGAAGGACTTGTTCCAGGCGCAGAACCGGCGTGACGCCGACCGTTTCGACCCGCTCTGTGATCACCTTCTTGTGTTCGATACCTCCCTTCCCGGTCCTGAGCATCGCCGCATCGTCGGCACCTACCGTTTGCTGCGGCAGGAGATCGCCACAGCCGCCGGCGGCTTCTATTCCGAGGGCGAGTTTGAGCTCACCAAGCTGATCGCGCGGCATCCCGGCCAGCGCTTCCTCGAGCTCGGCCGCTCCTGCGTTCTGCCGGAATACCGCTCCAAGCGCACCATCGAGGCGCTCTGGCAGGGCATCTGGGCCTATATCAACCATTACGGCATCGGCGTGATGACCGGCTGCGCCTCTTTCCATGGCATTGTGCCGGCGGCGCATGCCGAGGCGCTGACCTATCTCGCCCATCATTGCCGCACCAACTCCGCCTGGGATGTTCGCGCGGTTCCGGGACGCTACTGCTCGATGGACCTGATGCCGATCGAGGCGGTGAACACCAAGGCGGCGATCGCCGCCATGCCGCCGCTGGTCAAGGGCTACCTGCGCGTCGGCGCCCGCATCGGCGACGGCTGCGTCATCGACCACGAATTCTCGACCGTCGACGTCTTCGTCGTCATGCCGGTCAAGGAGATCGGCGCCCGCTACGTCAACTACTATGGCGGCGAAGGGCAGCGCTTCGCGGCGTGATTCAGGTGAATGGTAAATGGTGAATGGTTGATGGCCATCGGCTCTGCACCCATCGACCATTTTACCATTCACTATTCACCACTTGCTCTTCACGGAATATCTTCCGGCCTTCGCCCCGGCCGACTCTTGTAGGCCGGAAACGACCAGCCGAACTTGAGCGCCCCGCCGCGCACCAGGAAGGCTGCCGCAAAGCCGAGCAGGCTTGATGCCAGCGGCGGCAGGCCGGCAAGGTCGCCAATGGTGAAGATCGTCGCGCCGGCAAGGGCCGCGGTGACATAGATTTCGGGCCTGAGCAGCACCGAGGGCTCGCCGGCAAGCAGGTCGCGCAAGATGCCGCCGAAGGTCGCCGTCAGCACGCCCGTGACGACCGACACGACTGGCGAGCCAGTGATCGCCAGCCCCTTGGCCGCGCCCATCACCGAGAACGCCGCAAGCCCGATGGCATCGAGCCAGAGCAGCAGCTTGTAACGCGATTCGAAGCGGTGGGCGCTGAAGAAGACCAGTAGCGCGACCACGGCGCAGATCAACACATAGCCGCCATTGGCGACCCAGAACACCGGCAGGTTGAGGATGACGTCGCGCAACGTCCCGCCGCCGATGCCGGTGACGCTGGCCAGGAACAGGAACCCAATGATGTCGAGCTGCTTGCGCGATGCCGCAAGCGCGCCCGTCGCCGCGAAGACGGCGACGCCGGCATAGTCGAGCGACGCGATGGGATTCATGGAATGAGCGAGTAGTGAGTAGCGAATAGTGAGTAGGGAAATAGCACGAAGCCGCGGATAAATATCAGCCCCTATTCACTACTCCCTATTCGCTACTCGCTCTCAAGCATCCTTCTCGGCCTGCTCGTTCACCGGACCCGGCTCGACCTTCGCCTCGGCGGCCGTCTTCGGCCCGCCCTTGGCGACGCCGACCATCGCCGGCCGCAGCACGCGCTCGCCGATCGAATAGCCCGGCTGAACCACCTGCACGACGGTGCCGGCCGGAACCTCCGGATTGGGCACCTCGAACATCGCCTGATGGAAGTTCGGATCGAACTTCTCGCCTTCCGGCGCGAGCTTCTTCACGCCGTGGCGCTCCAGCGCCGAAAGCATGGCGCGCTCGGTGAGATCGACACCCTCGATCAGCGCCTTGAAGCCGGCGTCGCCGCCGGCTTTCGCCTCTGCCGGGATCGCGTCGAGCGCGCGGCGCAGATTGTCGGAAACCGACAGCATGTCGCGCGCGAAATTGGCGACGGCGTAGGCGCGGGCGTCCTGAACGTCGCGCGCGGTGCGCCGCCGCAAATTCTCCATGTCGGCCGCCGCGCGCAATGCACGGTCCTTCAGTTCCTCATTTTCCTTCAGCAGCCGCACCAGCGCTTCGTAGTCGCCGTCGACGCCACCTTCCGCACGCTCGCCGGAAGCCTGGGTGGCTTCCATATCTTCGGGCGTGCGTTCGTCTTTTGCCTGGTCGCTCATCGCGTTTCCCGTCATTCGGATTGGTCTGGATTTGCGCCCGATATCGAGGTTTGGAGGTCAAAAATCAAGGGGTAAGCGCTGCCGGCGAATATCGGCCGGTCGTTCCAAGTTAATTCAAATTTTACCGTATCACGCGGCTTTGCTTGCCCTCAAATGCCGTTGCGGGAACCATAGACGGGCTGGAGGAGTTTCGAAGCCGACACAGGATTTTGGGACATGAGCGGCAACCATGGCAACAGGCGCGCCGAATTGGCCAACGATATCAGGCGGCAGGCTGGCAGCGAAGCGACGAAGCGCTTTCTGCGCACCTTGCCGGCATTTCGCTTGGAAAAGGAGGTACCCAGGCGGCTGAGCGACCTGCTCGACCGCCTTGAAGGCGCCGAGGCGAAGAAAGCCAGCGGCGGGCGGCGTCAATAGCCGCGCCGCAATTGATCGGTTTTAACGCATGTCTCCCGAAAGTGGTAACCGGTTTCGGGATGAAGTCATGCGTAAAATCAAAAACCTAAGCGCATGGAGCGAATCTGAAGGATCGCGACGCGCTTTCAGGCCGCCTTTCGGTCGTCACGCATCAGCGCTTCGCCGTGGCGGATTTCGGTGCCGAGCACCTTCAGGCACTCCCGCATGAAGGCGGCAAGGCCAGGCCAGCCTTTGGCCGAAACCAGATTGCCGTCGACATGCGCGCCAGTCGGGGCGACATCGACATAGGTGCCGCCGGCAAGCGTCACTTCCGGCTCGCAATAATGTAGCGCCGCCACTTCCTTGCCGCGCACCACGCCATCGACCGCGATCAGGATCTGCACACCATGACAGATGGTGAAGATCGGCTTCCCGGTCTCATGGAAATGCCTGACCAGCGCCTGCACGCGCTTGTCGATACGGATATATTCCGGCCCGCGCCCGCCCGCCGCATAGACCGCGTCGTAATCGGCCGGATTCACCTCGGCGAAGGTCTTGTTGAGGATGTAGTCGTGGCCCAGCTTTTCCGTATAGGTCTGGTGGCCCTCGAAGTCGTGCAATGAGGTTTTCAGCACGTCGCCCGCCTTCTTGTCCGGGCATACGACATGGACGGTATGACCCACCGCGTGCATGGCCTGTTCAAAGACGAAAATCTCGTACTCCTCGCTGAACTCGCCAACGAGCATCAGTATTTTCTTACCAGCCATGCTCTTTCCTCCCTTAGCTATTTATTTCGGAGTGCAAATAAATTGTCCTATCCTAAGGTGAGGAGGGCAAAAGAGGAAGCGCAAATCGCCAAATTGGTCTGACCAGATGGATTCGATCCTTTCGGCAAGCGTCCAAAGGCGGCATCATCGCGACAGAACCGAAGAAGCTGGTCCGACCAAGGCTGACGGTCAGACCGCGGCCCGGATCATGTCCGCGGCCTTCTCGGCAATCATGATCGTCGGCGCATTGGTGTTGCCGCCGATCAGGGTCGGCATCACCGAGGCATCCACCACCCTCAACGCTTCCAGCCCGCGAACCTTGAGCTTCGGGTCGACCACGGCCATGTCGTCGATGCCCATCTTGCAGGTGCCGGCCGGGTGGTAGATCGTGTCGGCGCGCGCCCTGATATGCGCCATGAGTTCGGCGTCGCTTGACGCGCCGGCGGTGTAGATTTCCTTAGCGCGATATTTCGCCAGCGCCGGCGCCTCCGATATGGCGCGCATCATCCGCACGCCTTTGAGCAGAAGATCGCCGTCGCGCTCGTCCTCGAGGAAGCGCGGATCGATGCGCGGCGGCGCCAGCGGATCCCGGCTCGTCAGACCCACCTCGCCGCGCGAATGCGGCCGCAGCACACAGACATGGCAGGAGAAACCATAGCCCATATGCAGCTTGCGGCCATGGTCGTCGACGATGGCGATGCAGAAATGCAGTTGCAGGTCGGGGCGCTCGATCGCCGGGTCGGATTTGAGGAAAGCGCCGCCTTCGGCATAAGGGGTGGCGATCATGCCGGTGCCGTCCTTGCGCCAGCGCAGCATGTGCCTGATCAGGCCCGGCATGCCGGTGAGGCCGATGCCCATCAAATCCGTCTCCCGTGACTTCCAGGCGAGGATGAAATCGAGATGGTCCTGCAGGTTCCTGCCGACACCGGGCAATTCGTGGATGAGCGGAATGCCGTGCGCCGCGAGCTCGACCGCCGGCCCGATGCCGGAGAGCAAGAGCAGCTGCGGCGAGCCGAACGCCCCGCCACAGAGGATGACCTCGCGTCTTGCTTCCGCCACGGCCTCGCTCTTGCCCGTGCGATAACGCACACCGGTGGCGCGTTTGCCGTTGAGCACGACGCCCGTCGCATGCGCGCCGGTGATCACGGTGAGATTCGGCCGGCCCATCGCCGGATGCAGATAGGCGGCGGCCGCCGAACAGCGCTCGCCGTTGCGGCGCTCGCCCCAGAACTGCGTCACCTGGTAGAGGCCGGCTCCTTCCTGCTCCGACCCGTTGAAGTCGTCATTCAACCTGATCTGGTTTTCGCCGCAAGCCTCGACGAATGCCCGCGAGATCGCGCGCGGCTCCTGCTGCTCGGCGACCCTGAGCGGTCCGTCGCCACCATGCAGGGCGTCGGCGCCGCGCTGGTTGCCTTCGGCGCGCCGGAAGTAGGGTAGCACCTCGTCCCACGACCAGCCGTCGCAGCCGAGCTCGGCCCATTCGTCATAGTCGCGGCGGTGGCCCCGCGTGTAGAGCATGGCGTTGATGGCGCTGGAGCCGCCCAACGCCTTGCCGCGCGGCTGATAGCCCCTGCGGCCGTTGAGACCTTCCTGCGGTATTGTCTGGAAGCCCCAGTTATTGATCTTCGGCCGACCGGGCAGCAAAGCGATGATGCCGGCCGGCGCGCGGATCAAGAGATCCTTGCCGGCGCCGCCCGCTTCGAGCAGGCAGACCGTCTTCGATGGATCTTCGGATAGCCTGGCGGCAAGCGTCGAGCCGGCGGAACCGCCGCCGGCGATGACGTAGTCGTAGCGCATGGTTTCCCTCCCGGCGGATCTTTCCGTCCGTTGTCTGGAGAGAATGCTTGCTTACGAGGCTTGTAAAGATGCCGCAGCGTCAGCGACAGCATGATCCCGAGCCGAAGGACCGCGTCGGCGAAAAGTGGGAACCGGTTTTGCTGCCCTGACCTTCGGTTCGGAAAAGATCATGCTCCAGCGAAGGACTGGATCAGCAGACGTCGAACCGAACGTCATTCTGATCCAGCGCGCTTGCGCCGCCAGGAATATTTCGGCCCCTTGGGTTCCGCCTCCACCGCCGGCTGATAGTACACCGGCAAGCCGCCGGTCTTGCCTTCCTCCAGGCGCTTCAACAGCACCGGATTGGAGACCTCGAACTCGTCGAAGCCAAGTCGCAGCATATGCGGAAGCTGGTCGACCAGCACTTGACCGGTGGCGCGCACGGCGCCCTTGAAATGGTACCGGGCCCGCAGCAATTCGCCCTTGGAGAAGGAGCGGCCGTCATTGAAGGCCGGAAAGGCTAGCGCCACCAGCGACAATTGATCCAGCAGGCCGGTTATCTTGTCGAGCTCGTCGCCGGGCTGCAGCAACACCCCGAGGCGCTCCTTGGCTGACTTGCGAACGTCCTCATCCAGCCCGAGAAAAACCTGCAGCGGCAGGACGAAACGGCCATTGCCGGCAAGCGCTTCGGCGCTTTCGGCGTGCGTCCACTCGTCTTCGCGAAAACCGTCCGGGGTCCAGAGGCGGGTCCCCGCTGTCGTCGATCCAGTCATCAAATCCTAAAGTCCTAAAGATTCCAAGGATATGCCGAGATTCAGGTGAGGCCGAGCCGAAAATGGTGGCTTCCGAGAACCGGAGCGGAGCGTACTTGAAGTACGTCAGCACCGGAAGCACAGGAAGCCGCCATTCGCAGGCCGGCCTCACCTGAATATCAGGCGTATCCTAAAGTGAGGCGTCGGTCAGCGACTTTTCCAATCCGGAGAGGTGAATGCCGCACTCGGTCTTGGCGTGCCCAGCCCAGCGGCCGCTGCGCGCGTCCTCGCCGGGCTGCACCGGCTGCGTGCAGGGGAAGCAGCCGATCGAGAGATAGCCATAGGCGACCAGCGGATTTTCACGCAGCGCATGCGCGCGCATGTAGTCGGCCTGGTCCGAGGTCGTCCAGTGAGCCAGCGGGTTGATACGGATGCGCAAGCCGACCGCCTCGAAGACGGGCAGCGCCGCTCGCGTCGAAGCCTGGAAGCGCTTGCGCCCGGTGAACCAGGCGCGGAACGGTTCGACGCCGCGCGCCAGCGGCTCGACCTTGCGCACATCGCAGCAGGCGTCGGTGTCGGTCTCGTTGAGCTGGCCGGTCGGATCGACGCGTTCGAGCGCCGCCTCGTCCGGCTTGATCACCCTTATATCGGTCAGGCCGAAATCGGCCACCAGCGCGTCGCGATAGCCGAGCGTCTCCTCGAAATGCTTGCCGGTGTCGAGGAAGATGACCGGCAGCGAACGGTCGATCTCCGAGATCATGTGCAGAAGCACCGCCGAATCCGCGCCGAAGGACGACACGGCGGCGATCTCGCCGCGAAACAGGTCACGCGCCGCTCGCTCGATGATCTCGATCGGCTTCAGATGGCCGTGCAACGCGTCGAGCCCCGCCGCTTCCGCGGCGACGCCCGTCTCCACGCTGCCGGTACGGTCAAGCGGCCTTGGTTTCGCCAGCATAAAGCGCCTCCTTGAACGGCGCGGGACCGACACGGCGGTAGGCGTCGATAAAACGTTCGTCGGGACTGAGCCGAAGGCCGAGATAGGTATCGACGATCTGCTCGATGGCATCGGTGATCTCTTCCGAAGAGAAGCCGCGGCCGATGATCTCGCCCACGGATGTGTTCTCGTCGGCAGAGCCGCCAAGCGTCACCTGGTAGAGTTCGGTGCCCTTCTTCTCGACGCCCAGGATGCCGATATGGCCGACATGGTGGTGGCCGCAGGCATTGATGCAGCCGGAGATCTTCAGCTTCAATTCGCCGATCTCGCGCTGCCGCTCGAGCGAAGCGAAGCGGCGCGAGATTTCCTGCGCCACCGGAATGGAGCGCGCCGTGGCGAGCGCGCAATAATCGAGGCCCGGGCAGGAGATGATGTCGCTGATCAGGTTGGAGTTGGCGGTCGCCAGGCCAATCTCCACCAGCGCGTCGTAAACCGCCTTGAGATCGGCGCGCGCCACATGCGGCAGGATCAGGTTCTGCTCATGGCTGACGCGCAGTTCGTCGAAGGCGTATTTCTCGGCAATGTCGGCAACCGCTTCCATCTGGCTGTCGGTGACGTCGCCGGGCACCTCGCCGATGCCCTTGAGCGAGATCGTCACCGCCGCATAATCGGGATGGCGATGCGTCACGACGTTCTGGTCCAGCCATTCCGAAAAGCTCTTGGAATCGAGCCGCGCCTGCTTGACGACAGCATCGCCTTCCGGCCGGGCCGACAGCGCCGGCGGCGCGAAATAGGCGTTGATCGCCGCGATATCGGCCTCCGGCAGCCTCAGCTCGGTGTCCTTGAGCTCCTGCCACTCGGCCTCGATCTGCCTTGCGATCTCCTCGACGCCGGTCTCGTGCACAAGGATCTTGATACGCGCCTTGTACTTGTTGTCGCGGCGGCCGTAGAGGTTGTACACGCGCAGGATCGCCGTGCAGTAGGACAGCAACTGGGCTTCCGGCAGGAAGTCGCGGATCTTCTTGGCGATCATCGGCGTGCGGCCCAGGCCGCCGCCGACATAGACGGCAAAGCCCAGCTCGCCGGCCGCGTTCTTCTTGAGGTGCAGGCCGATGTCATGCGCCTGGATGGCGGCCCGGTCGCGCTCGGCGCCGGTCACCGCGATCTTGAACTTGCGCGGCAGGTACGAAAACTCCGGATGGACAGAGGACCATTGGCGCAGGATTTCGGCGTAGGGACGCGGATCGGCGACCTCGTCCGCAGCCGCCCCGGCGAAGTGGTCGGCGGTGACGTTGCGGATGCAATTGCCGCTGGTCTGGATGCAATGCATCTCAACGCTGGCGAGATCGGCCAGGATCGCCGGAACGTCGGCGAGCGCCGGCCAGTGGAACTGGAGGTTCTGGCGCGTGGTGAAATGGCCGTAGCCCTTGTCGTATTTGCGCGCGATGTGACCGAGCATACGCAATTGCCGGCTGTTCAGCGTGCCGTAAGGCACCGCGATGCGCAGCATATAGGCATGCAGTTGCAGATAGACGCCGTTCATCAGCCTGAGCGGCCGGAACTGGTCCTCGCTGATCTCGCCGGCAAGCCGGCGCTTTACCTGGTCGCTGAACTCGGCGACGCGGGCCTGAACGAAATCGTGGTCGAACTCGTCGTAACGGTACATGCTTCGTCTTTCAGGGCGCGTCCGCCCGTTGCCTTCCTTGGATTTAAGCGGCTCGTTCCGCTTGCTTGCCGAGATCGGGGTGGATGGTTGGGCCCGCGGCGCGGATCTTCTCGCGCAGCCGCACCGGCTCGACCAAACCATCGACAATGGTGACGTCGATCACGTTGACGTCCAGGACTTCATTGTTGGCGGCGGCCGCGGCGCCGATCGCTTCGAGTCGGTCCTCCGCCGCCTTGTCATGCGCGACATCGGCATGGCCGACCGTCTCCGCCCAGCCGCCGGCGGCGTACCAGACGGCGATGCCGTCGGAGAGCCTGTTCGCGGTCAGTACCTTCATTGCTCAACTCCTTGGGCGACGGCTGAAGCCGCGCCCTCATGCCCCGTATCTTCACATCTATGTGCCGCGAGCGGCTCGGACTGTTCGAAATTGGCGCCGGCAACGGCGTCGCCGATGATCGTCATCACCGGGCCGGTGAGGTCGGCGCGCGCCTCCAGGGACGGCAGGTCGGCCAATGTCCCATGGAAACGACGGCGGGTGCCGAGGCTGGCGTTCTCGACGACGGCGACGGCGGTGTCCGGCGACAGCCCGGCTTCGATCAGCCGGCCGGCGACCTCGGCGGCGACCGAACGGCCCATATAGACGGCGACGGTCGCGCCGGAGATGGCAAGCTTTGCCCAGTCCGGCAGCGAGTTGCCCTTGAGATCGTGCCCGGTGGTGAACACCATCGAGGAAGTCACACCGCGCAGCGTCAGCGGCAATTCGAAATCGGCGGCGGCGGCGAAGGCCGCGGTGACGCCCGGAACCACCTCATAGGCGACCCCGGCGCCGCGCAGCGCCGCCATTTCCTCGCCGGCGCGGCCGAACACCAGCGGGTCGCC
>NZ_RZTO01000829.1:0-2644 GCF_003997225.1 Mesorhizobium sp. M2C.T.Ca.TU.002.02.1.1 | reverse complement strand
CCCGCCGCCCGCCTGACCCGAGAGGCCGCCGCCGATGACGGTGGCGACGATGTCGTACTGGCCGGCGCGGTTGGCCGCGACGATCGGCTGGTTGAGGATCATCTGCAGCACCGGACGCGCGAAATAGCTCGCGAATTCCTTGTCGTTGACAGTGATCTTGCCGGAACCCGGCTTCACCCAGACGCGCGCGATGGCGTTCTTGCGCTTGCCGGTGGCATAGGCGCGGCCCGACTTGTCGAGCTTCTGGACATGCACGGGCGCGGCCGGCTGCGCGGCGACGGTGCCGAGTTCTGCGAGCGAGGAAAGCTCAGCCATTACGAAGCCCTCTTGTTCTTGGAGTTCAGCTTGGCCACGTCGAGCGTGACGGGCTGCTGGGCGGTGTGCGGATGCTCGGCGCCGGCATAGACGCGGAGGTTCTTCATCTGGCGGCGGCCAAGCGGGCCGCGCGGGATCATGCGCTCGACGGCCTTCTCGACGACGCGCTCGGGGAAGCGGCCCTCGAGCAGCTGGCGCGCGGTGCGCTCCTTGATGCCGCCGGGATGGCCGGTGTGCCAGTAATAGACCTTGTCGGTGTACTTCTTGCCGGTGAACACCACCTTGTCGGCATTGATGACGATGACGTTGTCGCCATCATCGACATGCGGGGTGAAGGTGGGCTTGTGCTTGCCGCGCAGATGGTTGGCGATGACGGTGGCCAGACGACCGACGACGAGACCCTCGGCGTCGATCAGCACCCACTTCTTCACCACATCCGCAGGCTTCTGCGAAAAGGTAGCCATGGTTTTGCTCTCAGGTTGACCTTTCCTGTCCACGAGGGACAAGAGAAGGCGTTTCTTGTTGCTTGGATTGACGGAAAGCCGAAGCCTCCTGCCAAATAACAAAACGGCGGCCGTTGCGGGCCGCTGCTTCGGGTGGGCTTATAGGCGAGGGCGCCTGCCCCGTCAAGGCAATGGAAAATGCGCTCCGGCGAATAAATATAGCAAAAACAATGCGCTGATGATGTGGTATTATTTTACCGCATCACTATCGCGCTTCCTTGGGATCGAGTAGGTCCCCGTGGCATGCGCCACAGTGTGCCCATCAGGACCTGCGACGATGTCGATGTCGAACACCATCAGGCTCTTGCCGAGCTTCAGGATCCGGCAATGGCCGTCGATCGGACCGGCCTCTGCCTTGCGCATGAAGTTGATGTCGAGGTTGACCGTCACCGAAAGCGCGTCCGGTCCAGCATGGCTGAGCACGCAGACATAGCCGCCGATGTCGGCCAGCGTGAACAGCGACGGACCGGATACAGTGCCGCCGGGGCGCAGATGCCTCTCATCAGCGTTGAGGCGTACCGTGCAGCCGCCGGGAAACACCTCGATCGCCTCGTAGGAGGTGAACTTGTCGTTGAGCTGCGGATAGACGCTCGCCATCAGCGCGTTGACTTCGGCCGCGTTGAGCATTGGCTTCAGATCGCTTTGGGCGGGCATAGGCAACGTCCTATATGAATGGCAGGCTCCGGGCGATGTGCCTGGACCAAACGGTGCGACGGAGAAAACACGTCTCGCGGCTGTTCTTCAACCGGCAGCGTGCTAGTTCTGTTGCTCCATGCGCCGCGAGCGCTGACCAAGAGAGATTGGAAATGGCAGAAGTCGTCGCCATCAAGCCCGCCGTCGCCGACGGCCCCGTTCTTGTCAGCCAGGACAAGGGCATCCTGCGCCTCACGCTTGCCAGCCCGCCGGCCAACGCGCTCTCACTGGCGACGATGGCGACGCTGCGGGCCGAGTTCGATCGCGTGAAGGCCGACAAATCCGTGCGCGTCATCATCCTGGCGGCGTCGGGCAAGGTGTTCTGCGCCGGTCATGACCTCAAGGAAATGACGGCGCACCGGACCGATCCGGATCGCGGCAAGGCTTTCTTCGAGGAGACATTCGCCGCTTGCGCCGGGCTCATGCAGACCATCGTGCGCCACCCGAAGCCGGTGATCGCCGAGGTTGACGGCCTGGCGACTGCCGCCGGTCTCCAACTGGTCGCCAGCTGCGACCTCGCAATCGCTTCGCATGAGGCCAGCTTCTGTACGCCGGGCGTGAACATCGGTCTCTTCTGCTCAACGCCGATGGTGGCACTGTCGCGCAACGTCTCGCGCAAGCAGGCGATGGAGATGCTGCTCACCGGCGAGACGATCGACGCCGCGACCGCCAAGGAATTCGGTCTGGTCAACCGTATCGTGCCGCGCGAATATCTCAATCAGGTCGTCAGCAAATACGCGCAAACCATTGCTTCAAAATCATCTTTGGTGGTCAAGACTGGCAAGGAAGCCTTCTACGCCCAGGCCGAAATGGGGCTGGCCGACGCCTATGCCTATACCGGCCGCGTGATGGTCGAGAACATGCTGGCGCGCGACGCCGAGGAGGGCATCGGCGCCTTCATCGGCAAGCGCAAGCCGAAATGGACCGACGAATAATTTTTCCGGATGCCGCGCATTTCTATCGCTGAAGGTTCGACGTGGCTGCCCGTAAGCAACTGACACGGTTGAAAGCGCCCTATCTCAAGCGCATCTTGCTTGAGCCGTCGCGCGTTGCCGACTGGGACCAATATCCCTGGAGCCTGCCGATCTTCCGCGACCGCGAATTCGAACTCGAATTCGCGGTCGCGGAAGATC
>NZ_RZTO01000828.1:0-2645 GCF_003997225.1 Mesorhizobium sp. M2C.T.Ca.TU.002.02.1.1 | reverse complement strand
AGCCTTATGTGCTGGTGCGCGGGCGGCTGGAAGCCCTGGTGGCGCGGCCGGTCATGTACGAACTGGTCGAGCATGGCGAGGAGATCGACATCGACGGCAAGACGATGTTCTCGGTCCGCTCGGGCGGCGAGGTCTATCCGATCATGCCGGCCGAGAAGCTCAGACGGCTGAGCGCGTGATGGACCAGGTGACGCCGGCGCCGTTTTCGATTGCGGATTTTCGGGCGCGCGTCGCGGCGCAGGCCGAGGCGCAGCCAGGTGACGATTTCGGCGATCATCGCTTCAATCCCGGCCATCCCAGGCTCGAACGCGTCAAACCATTGCGCGACGCGGCGGTGCTGATCCCGGTGATCGACCGCGCCGAAGGCGCCATGGTGCTCTTCACCAAGCGCGCCGAGCGGCTGCGCAGCCATTCCGGCCAGGTGGCTTTTCCGGGCGGCACCATCGACCCGACCGACGAGAGCCCTGAAGCCACGGCGTTGCGCGAGACTTTTGAGGAGATCGGCCTGGATCGCGAGCATATCGAGATCGTCGGTCGTATGCCCCACTACGTCTCTGGCAGCGGTTACCGCATCGTGCCCGTGCTTTCCATTGTTCGGCCGGATTTTTCGCTGACGCTCAATGCCGATGAAGTCGATGCCGCCTTCGAGGTGCCCTTGAGTTTCCTGATGGACCCGGCCAACCACGCGCGCGACAGCCGCATTTGGAACGAGCTGGAATGGTTCTTCTACGAGATGCCCTATGGCGGCCAGCGCATCTGGGGCGTCACTGCCGGCATCATCCGCACGCTCTATGAAAGGCTTTATGGTTGAGCGCTGAGGCGTCACTCTCGGGCAGGGCCGATTGGCTGGCTGAAAAGCATCTGCAGAAGCTTCTTGCGGCGCTGAAGCAGGGCGGCGAGGAAGCGCGCGTCGCCGGCGGCGCGGTGCGCAACACATTGATCGGCCAGCCGGTCGCCGACATCGACATCGCAGCGACCACCGTGCCCGAGGAAACGATCCGGCGCGCCGCGGCGGCCGGCTTCAAGACGGTGCCGACAGGCATCGAGCATGGCACGGTCACGGTGATCGCCGGCGGCAAGCCTTATGAGGTGACGACGCTCAGGGCCGATGTCGAGACCGACGGGCGGCGGGCAAAAGTGATCTTCGGCCGCGACTGGAAAGCGGACGCCGAGCGGCGCGACTTCACCATCAACGCGCTCTATGCCGAAGCCGACGGCACGATCGTCGACCTTGTCGGCGGCATCGCCGATATAGAGGCGCGGCGGCTGCGTTTCATCGGCGACGCGGAAGCGCGCATCCGCGAGGATTATCTGCGCATCCTGCGCTTTTTCCGGTTCTTTGCCTGGTATGGTGACGGACGGCCGGACGCGGAAGGCCTGAAGGCCTGCGCAAGACTGAAGGACGGGCTTGTTCAGCTTTCCGCCGAACGGGTCTGGTCCGAAGTGAAGAAGCTGTTGTCGGCCGCGGATCCGTCCCGCGCGCTGCTTTGGATGCGCCAGGCCGGCGTGCTCACCGCCGTGCTGCCGGAAAGCGAGAAATGGGGCATCGACGCCATCCATGGCCTGGTCAAGGCTGGAAAAGATCTCGGCTGGGCCCCCGATCCGATGCTGAGGCTCGAGGCGATCGTTCCGCCCGATGCCGTGCGCATGAAGACGCTAGGCGAGCGGCTGCGATTGTCGAACGACGATGCCGGCCGGCTGCGGCATTGGGCGCTGACCGTTGCGCCGGATGCCAAGGCGACCGAGACCGAACTGGCCAAGAAACTCTATTACGGCGATCGCGACGGCTATCTCGACCGCATCCGGCTGGCGCTCGCCGCCGCGCGGACGCGCGCCGTCGAGGACAATCAGGCGATGATGGAGGCTGGCGGCTTCTCACGCCTGCTCAGTTTCACGCTGAAATGGCAAAAGCCGGTGTTTCCGATCAAGGGCGCCGACCTGACCGCGCTTGGCGCCTCGCCGGGACCGAAGCTCGGCGCGACGCTGAAGAATCTTGAGAAGGAATGGGTCGCGTCGGGCTTCACCCTGGAACGCGGCGCGCTCATGAAACGCGCCGCGCAGGCCCTGGAAATCTAAAAGGATCAGGACCGCTCTATCCCTTTGTTTTTAAGCAATTCCCGACGGAAGGCTACGGCGAAGACGCCGAGCCGGACCGCTCACACTTTCCTGGGATTGCTCCAGGCGCCTGTCAATGGATCGCCACAGGGGCGAGCGCGCGGGAAAGGCTGGCCTCGCCCTTGCCGTAGACGGAGGGGTCGTAGTTCACCAGCGTGTCGGTGCGGGCGGTGTTGAGCAGGTCATTGGTGATCTGAACGGGCGTCGCCTTGGTGAACTTGCTGCCGATGATCGCGGCATAGCCGGAGATGATCGGCGCGGCGAAAGACGTTCCGTAGAGACCGGTCTTGTCACCCTCGACGCCGACCACCAGGAAGTGGCTCTGCACAGCCGGGTTGGAGCCGGCATAGTCGGAATACCAGGCGAGCTGGGCCTTGTTGGCCGTGGTGCCGTTTGTCGACAGCGCGCCGACGAAGATCGCCGTCGGTTTGCCGATCAGGGCAAGGTCGAGATAGTCCTGCTGGCCACCGGTGATCCCGCCGACGGCGACCGAGTCGTTGCCGGCCGCCTTCGAGACGATGGCCGAGCCC
>NZ_RZTO01000827.1:0-2648 GCF_003997225.1 Mesorhizobium sp. M2C.T.Ca.TU.002.02.1.1 | reverse complement strand
GGCGCCTATCCGCGCCCGACCGATCCGCTGCTGACGCTGCTTCCGGCGCCCTGGTATCTGCTTTTGTTCTTCATCGGCGCCGTCGCCATGCGCGGCGCCGGCTGCACCTATAACGATCTCGCCGACGAGGACATCGACAACCAGGTCGAGCGCACCCGATCGCGGCCGCTGCCCGCCGGCAAGGTGACGCGCCGCCAGGCCTGGGCATTCGTCATCATCCAGGCGCTGGTGGGTTTGGCCGTGCTGCTGCAGTTCAACAGCTTCGCCATCCCACTCGGCATCGCCTCGCTGGGTATCGTCGCCATCTATCCTTTCATGAAGCGCATCACCAACTGGCCGCAATTCGTGCTGGGGCTGGCCTTCTCCTGGGGCGCGCTGATGGGCTGGGCGGTCGAGTTCGGCGACATCGATGACCCGGCCATCATGCTCTATATCGGCTCGATCCTTTGGGTGATCGGCTACGACACGATCTACGCGCATCAGGACAAGGAAGACGACGCCATCGTCGGCGTGCGCTCGACGGCGCGGCTGTTCGGCGACAACACCAAGATGTGGCTCACCGGGCTCTATGGCGGCGCGCTGATCTGCTTCGCCATCGCCTTCGCTTCGGCGCAGGTGCCCGTGGTGTCGCTGGCCGGGCTGATCGCCGCCGGCGCGCATATGGCGCGCCAGATCATCCGGCTCGACATCAACAATCCGGACCAGTGCCTGAAGCTGTTCAAGTCGAACAACCAGGTCGGCTGGCTGATCTTCCTCGGCCTGATCGGCGGCTCGGTGTGGATTTGGCTGAAGCCGATGGTGTAGCGGCGGCGCTTTCCCTTCTCCCCTTGTGGGAGAAGGTGGATCGGCGCGTAGCGCCGAGACGGATGAGGGGTGCTCCAGCGGAGTGAGACGCTGGCTTTCCCTGGAGCACCCCTCATCCGTCGCCTTCGGCGACACCTTCTCCCACAGGGGGAGAAGGAGAGCGCGCCGCGCTACTCCCTTGCAATAATCTCCTGGCCGTCGATGACCAGCCGCAAGCCCAGATTGCCGGCCTTGCGACGGGCGAGAAAGCGCGGGCGGCGCATGGTGGAGACGCGGCCCTTGCGGCGCTCCTGCGGCGGCAGCGCCTTGATGGCGGCGCCGAGCGATTCTTCCAGCGTGCGGGCGATGCCGTCGGCCTCGATCAGCAGCATCGGCAGGCGATAGGCGTCGGCCCAGGCGCGCCAGTCGGCGGCGACGTCGTCGAGGTCGTCGGCGACCAGAAGCGGCACCGACAGCATCGGATCATTGTGCAGGAGTTCCAGCGTCACCGTGACGTTGCCGTCCGGATCCTCCATGGCGCGGGCGGCGACGCCGCGGAACGCATTGGGGGGCAGCGCGATGATCGCCGGCACGCCGCTCATCTCCAGCACCCGGCGGATGACCGCGCCGCGCTGGTCGATGGTGAAGGTCACATCGCCATAATCGTCGCGGGTGGCATAGCTCACCATCTGCGGCAGGCGAAACGGGTCGAGACGCATGTTGCGACCGGCCCAGACTGGCTTCAGTCCAGTGTTCATCGATGTCTTCCCTGTTAGTCCTGAGGGCCGTTTTTCCGGTTCTCTCAGGGCCGGTTTTTCCGGCCTCGTTATGGGAAGAAATATTAGCGCTCGCTTCTTACCGGCGCGCTTAAGAAAGTCGGTTAAATTTTGCTGATCTCGGGGATGGTTATCGGAATGCGACCGGCCACCCGATGAGGTGAGGATCAGATAACCTTACCGGGATTCATGATGCCGGCCGGATCGAAGGCCGCCTTCACGCGGCGCATCAGATCGATCGCCATCGGCGGCGCCGTTGCGATCAGCTCGTCGCGCTTCAGCTGGCCGATGCCGTGCTCGGCCGAGATCGAGCCGTGGAAGGAGCGCACGACATCGTGCACGGCCTTGTTCATGGGGTGGTAGAGCTCGAGGAACGCCTCATCCTGCCAGTCGATGGGACGCGAGATGTTGTAGTGGAGATTGCCGTCCCCCATGTGGCCGAAGCAGACGACGCGCGCGCCGGGGCAGACGCCTTCCACCGCGCCGGCCGCCTTCTCGATGAACTCGGGGATCGAGGCGATCGGCACCGAGATGTCGTGCTTGATCGAGGCGCCTTCCGGCTTCTGGCATTCGGGCAGTGTCTCGCGGAAATTCCAGAAGGCGTCGCCCTGGGCAAGGCTTGCCGACACCACCGCGTCGCCGACGATGCCTTGCTCGAGGCCAGCCGAAAGAATCTCCTCGATCAGTGCCTTGCCGTCCTCCTCGGAACGGCCTGAGGAGACCTGCATCAGCACATACCACGGCCAGTCGTCGGCCAGCGGCCGCGTGATGCCTTGCCCATGCTTGAGCGTGAAGTCGTAAGGCCTCTTGGCGATCAGCTCGAAGGCGGTGAGCGAGGCGCCGGCCCTGTCCATCGCCAGGGTGAACAGCGACAGCGCGTCCTTGGGGGACGACGGCAGGCCGGCAAAGGCGACCTCCCTGCCCTTCGGCTTCGGGAACAATTTCAGCACGGCGGCGGTGATGATGCCGAGCGTGCCCTCGGCGCCGACGAAGAGGTTCTTGAGGTCGTAGCCGGTGTTGTCCTTCTTCAGCTTACGCAAATCGTCGAACACCTCGCCGGTCGGCAGCACCACCTCGACACCCAGGCAG
>NZ_RZTO01000826.1:0-2651 GCF_003997225.1 Mesorhizobium sp. M2C.T.Ca.TU.002.02.1.1 | reverse complement strand
TCTCGCGGCTTGCCGAATGCGTCACCGAAACCGAGGCCGACATTGCCGAGATGGGGCTGGTGGCGCCTATCGTCGGCCATGCCGGCGACGGCAATTTCCACGTGCTGGTGCTGATGGACGTCGACAACCCGGCCGAGATCGCGCTTGCCGAGAAATTTGTCGCCCGGCTCAACTTGCGCGCCATCGCGATGGAAGGCACCTGCACCGGCGAGCATGGCATCGGCCAGGGCAAGGTGGGCTTCCTGCGCCACGAGCTCGGCCATGGCGTCGATATCATGCGCACGATCAAGCAGGCGCTCGATCCGCTGAACATCATGAATCCGGGCAAGATATTGCCGGCGGCGGGCTGATACGCTGGCCGGCGGCTATTCTCCCACGCCTTCAACCAGCTTCTGCAGCATTGGCCGCGTCGGCGCGAAGAAGGTCGTGCCGGTATGCGGGGTGGAGAAATCGAGCAGCCGGTCATAGGCGCCGGGCGGCTCGCCGACATACATGCGCTGCAGCATTTTCTCGATCACCCACAGATAGCGCGTGTAGCCGATGAAATAGGTGCCGTACTCGTTCTGCCCGGGACGGCCGAACGGCATGTTGTCGCGCAGGATGTCGTATTCGTTGCCGGCGTCGTCCTCGATCGTGGCCAGCGATTTGTGCGACTTGCGCGGCTTGTCGTCGTCGTCGATCTCGATGTTGTCGATCTTGGTGCGGCCGATGATCTCTTCCTGGACATGAGTCGGCGTCTCTTTCCAGGCCGCCATGTCGTGCAGGTATTTTTGCACGACGACGTAGCTGCCGCCGGCAAAGTCGCCGTCCTCGTCGCCGACCAAGGCGGAGGCGGGCAGGTCGAGGCCGGTCGGATTGGCGGTGCCGTCGACGAAGCCCAGCAGATCGCGCGCGTCGAAATAGCGAAAGCCGGATACCTCGTCGACGACCGTCACGCTGCCACCCAGGTTGTCGAGCAGGATGCGCTCGAGCTCGAAGCACATGTCGGGCCGCTCGGCGCGGATGTGGAACAGCAGATCGCCCGGGGTCGAGGGCGCCGAATGCGCCGCGCCCTCCATCGGCGCGAAGGGTTTCAGCTCGCGCGGCCGCCGGCTGGGCGACAGGCGGTTCCAGAGCCCGGCGCCGATGCCGGCGATGCAGGACAGCCGGCCCGACAGGTCGCGGAAGCCGACATTCTTGACGAGATCATCGAGCGCGCCCAGCACCGAGGCGGCGGTCGAAAGCGCGGCCTTGTCGCTGCCCACCGTGACGACGAGGAAAATCGCGGCCGTCGACAGCGGAGCGTCGACGCTCTGTGCATCGATCGGCACTCTGTCCCAGTTCTTGCCTGACATCGGGAACGCTCCGTGTTGGGTTCAGATCTGTAGCGGGCCAAGGACGCGGCCGGAAGGGCAGGGATCGGCAAAAGAGATATCGCGACAGCGAGCGGTCGCGCAGCTGGAGAGGTTGGCGGGCGCTGGGCGCCGAATTGCCTCTTTATCGACACGCGGATGCGGGTAGAGTGCGGCTGACTTCCAACCCGGGAAACAGATGCTCGCCCGCCTGTTCGTGATCTTCGGTGGCCTGTTCGTGCTGGTGCTGTGCGCGGCGCTGGTGGTGCCGTATTTCATCGACTGGACGGGTTACCGGGGCGATTTCGAGCGCGAGGCCAGCGCCATCCTCGGCCGCAAGGTGACGGTGAAGGGCGATGCGACGGCGCGGCTGCTGCCGTTTCCGTCGGTGACCTTCTCGAATGTCGAGGTCGCGGGCGGGCCGGAAGGCAAGCCGGCGATGACGGTCGAGACCTTTTCCATGGATGCGGAGCTCGCGCCGTTCCTGCGCGGCGAGGTGCTGATCTTCGACATGCGGCTGGTACATCCCAAAGCCATCATCGATGTCGCCGGCAACGGCACCGTCGACTGGGCGATCCGGCCGTCGACGCCCTTCAACCCCGGCCAGATCGCCATCGAGAAGCTATCGGTGACCGAGGGGCAGATCGAGCTTCGCCACGCCGCCGGCGGGCGCAGCCATCTGATCTCGGAGATCAACTCGACCATTTCGGCCAAGGCGCTCACCGGTCCATGGCGCATGGACGGAACGCTGCGCTTCGACGGCCTGCGCACCGATGTCTCGGCCTCGACCGGCAAGGTGGAACCGGACGGCCAGATGCGGCTCAGGCTGAAGGCCGATCCCGATGCCTATCCGCTGATCGTCGAAGCCGACGGCAATGCCGGCATCGTCAAGGGCGCGGCGGTCTATTCCGGCCAATTCAAGATCTCTGGCGCGGACAAAAACTCGGCCGAGCTGCGTGGCAATGACGGCGAGCCGCTCAAGATCAGCACCGGCAAGCCCGATCCGGGCTTCCGACTGAACGGCAAGTTCGCGCTCGACCACCAGAAGCTCGATGTCGAGGAGTTCCGCTTCGAGACCGGCCCGCTCGACAATCCCTATACCGCCGACGGCAAGGCCTCGGTCGATCTCGGCCTGAAGCCGCATTTCGCGGTCGAGGCCAGCGGGGCGCAGGTCCAGTTCGACGAGGCTGTCGGTGGAGCCGCCGGCTCAGGCTTCACGCTCGACCAGCGCATCGCTGCCTTCGAGCAGACGCTGCGGCACATGCCGAAGCCGACGATACCGGGCTCGGTAGAGGTCAGGCTGCCGGCGGTGGGGGCGGG
>NZ_RZTO01000825.1:0-2653 GCF_003997225.1 Mesorhizobium sp. M2C.T.Ca.TU.002.02.1.1 | reverse complement strand
GCCCGAGCAGGGAGGCGCTGGAATAGGTGCAGCGGTAGGATCGGTCGGCACCGCCGAGTGCCTGCAGCACATTCATCCGCGCCGCGCAGCCAGGCTCGAACAGGGCGACGGGCAAGGGATCGGCCTGCCAGGCGACGTGGTTGGGCGAGGCGACCCAGACGAAACGCTCCAGCCTGATCACATCGAGCGGCTGGTCCGGCAGGCGGGTGACGATCGCCAGATCCAGTCGCCCTTCCGCCAGGGTCTTCACCAGCGCGGTCGATTGCTCGCAGACGAGCTCGACGGTAACCAGCGGATGATCCTCGGCAAAGCGCGACAGCACGGGCGGCAGCAGGAAGGCCGCGTAGTCGTCCGGCACGCCAAGGCGGACGCTGCCTGTTTCCTTGGGTCGGGTGACGCTCGCCCATGCCTCGTCGGACAATTTCAGCAGCCGGCGCGCATAGACGAGGAAGTCTTCGCCGATCGCATTGGGGGTAACCGTTCTAGGGCCTCGCACCAGCAGCTGGTTGCCCACAATATCCTCCAGCCTTTGCATCTGCATGCTGACCGCCGACTGGCTGCGGCCCACGCGAGGCGCCGCATTGGAGAGGCTGCCGGTTTCGACGACGGCGACGAAGGTTTTCAAGAGGTTGAGATCGAGCGGAGCGGCCATGCTGCTATCAGTATATCGAATAGGTCTTCACAAATCTATTCGCTTGATTGAAATCGTTTCGGCTGGCCAGATGGACTTCGATCCGTTGGAGAGCCAGCGATGAGGGACATATCGATTGCCCGCTTCCCGGCAGCGAGCCTCGCGCTGGCGATGACGATTGCCGGCACGGTTGGCGCCTTCGTCACGGAGTCGGGACAGCATCCGGTCACTGTCGTCTTCTGGCGATGCGTGTTCGGCTCGCTGTTCCTGGCCGCATGGTGCCTGCTGCGCGGCTACCTGCCGGACCGGACGCTGTCCCCATCCCGGCTTGCGCTCGCCACGCTCGGCGGCGTTTGCATGGTGCTGAGCTGGACGGCCTTCTTCGCCGGTTTCGCCATGACATCGATCGCAACGACGACCATCGTCTACCATGTGCAGCCGTTCTTCGTGGTGCTGATCGGCGTTGTCTTCCTCAAGGAACGCGTCTCGCTCGACCAGCTGCTATGGATGCTCGGCGCATTCGTCGGCGTCGCGCTGGCCAGCGGCCTGGTCGTCGCGCATGGCCATACCGACGCGAAATGGGCGTTGGGCATCGCGCTGACGCTCGGCGCCGCGCTGCTTTATGCGGTGGCGACGATCCTCGCCAAAGGCCTCGGACAACAGCGCGCGGAGATCACGGTGCTTTGCCAGACGCTGGTCGGGGTCGTTTTGCTCGCCCCCTTCGCCGACATCGGTCATCCCATCCCGCCGGCATCGTGGGGCTGGCTGGCCGGGATCGGGGTCCTGCATACCGGCATCGCCTATGTGCTGATGAATTCCGCCTTTCCGCGCCTGACGACGCCGGTGATCGGCATCCTCACTTTCATCTATCCTGTCGTCGCCATCGTCATCGACTGGGCCTTGTACGGCCATCCGCTCGGACCGGCGCAGGCCGCTGGCATGGCGCTGATCGCGCTGGCAACTCTCGGCGTGCGGCTTGGCTGGCGGTTTCCGATGCGGCGTGTCTCGGCCGCCTGAATCTCAGGCTCTGACGAAACCGATGAAGTCGTCGGGCTCGGCCCTGCCCATCTCCTCTTCCCAATGGCGGCGGCAGAGCGAGACGTAGACGTCCTTGCCGATCGCCACTTGCTCGCCCTGCTTCGCCACCTTGCCGTCGGGCCCCAGGCGCACCACCATCGTCGCCTTGCGGCCGCAACGGCAGATGGTGCGCACCTCGCGCAGGTCGTCGGCGATGGCGAGCAGCGCTCGAGAGCCGGAGAACAGATTGCCCTGGAAGTCGGTGCGCAGGCCGTAGCACATGACCGGAATACCCAGCCGGTCGGCGATGCGGGCGAGCTGCCAGACCTGCTCCTCCTCGAGGAACTGCGCCTCGTCGACAAAGATGCAATGCACCGGGGCATGTTGGTGATGCTCGGCGACCCTGGCATAAAGATCGTCGCCGTCGCGGAACATCTCGGCCCCGGATTCGAGGCCGATGCGCGACGAGATCAGCCCGCTGTCGCCCTTGCGATAGTGGCCGGCGACGAACAGCATCGTCGACATGCCGCGTTCGCGATAATTGTAGGACGCCTGCAAGAGCATGGTCGTCTTGCCGGCGTTCATCGTCGCGTAGTGGAAGTAAAGCTTGGCCATGCCGTCCTTCTAAGCTCACATGTCGGCGCACGGGGAGGGGGCCTGCGGCTCCGTCCACCAAAAACTCCCTGCCGTCTAAAACCCGATGTCGTTCAAAAGCCTGTCATGTCGCTTAATGGCCAGCCCGCGCCGTTCGTCGTGATGTTGAAGCGCTTGAAACGGCTTCAAAATGGTGTTTGGCTGACGAAACAAGGCGGGCGCAAGAACCGTGACTTCGCTTTGCCTCGAAGTTCCAATGGGAGAAAAGTTAATGTCGCGCATGAAATCCTTCGTCGCAGGCCTCGGCCTCGCGGCGCTTCTATCCACGACCGCCGCTTATGCCGGCGATCCGGCGAGCTGCAAGGCGGTCCGCCTTTCGGACGTCGGCTGGACCGACATCCAGGCCACCAC
>NZ_RZTO01000824.1:0-2656 GCF_003997225.1 Mesorhizobium sp. M2C.T.Ca.TU.002.02.1.1 | reverse complement strand
CTCTTCAGCGTCATCAGATCGATGAAATGATCGGCCTGGCGGCGCAGATCGTCTGAGATCATCGGCGGCTGCGAGGCCATGGTCGAGATGATGGACACTTTGCGGCCGCGTCGCTGCAGTGCCTCGACCAGCGTGCGGAAGTCGCCGTCGCCGGAGAAGATCACATAGTGGTCGACGACATCGGCGAGCTCCAGCGCATCGACGGTCAGCTCGATGTCCATGTTGCCCTTGATCTTGCGGCGGCCGGTCGAGTCGGTGAATTCCTTGGCGGGCTTGGTCACCACCTTGAAGCCGTTATAGTCGAGCCAGTCGATCAGCGGCCGGATCGAGGAATATTCCTGATCCTCGACCAGCGCGGTATAGTAATAAGCGCGCAGCAGGTAGCCGCGCTTCTGGAAGCTCGACAGGAGCTTGCGGTAATCGATGTCGAAGCCCAGCGCGCGGGACGTGGCGTAAAGATTGGCGCCGTCGATGAAAAGAGCGATCTTTTCACGGGGATCGAACATTGAAAAACATCCCTTTTCGAAAATTTCTGTCGTCTAAAAGCGTTTGACGAATAGGCCCGGCAAATGGGCCTCGGTACCGTCACATCCGAGATAACGCGCAATTTGTGGATATCCAAGGGCACGGCCCGCATTGCAAGCAATTGTGATCGCGACTATGTGAGCGCCATCATGGCGCGCTCCGATGATGAGCCGGGCAAGGGGCCGCGAAAGTCGGCGCCGGCGCCATAAAGCTTGTGTTTCGGCCGCGCTCGCGTTATGGAGCGCGCCAGCTTTCCATTAAATCCATCGCATGAAAGGGGCAGTCCATGGCCCGCGTAACCGTTGAAGATTGCATCGACAAGGTCGATAACCGTTTTGAACTCGTGCTGCTCGCCGGCCATCGCGCCCGCCAGATCAGCCAGGGCGCGCAGATCACCGTCCCGCGCGACAATGACAAGAACCCGGTCATCGCGCTGCGCGAGATCGCCGACGAGACGCTCTCTCCCGACGACCTCAAGGAAGACCTGATCCACTCGCTGCAGAAGCATGTCGAGGTCGACGAGCCGGAGGCCGAAGGCGAGGCGATCACCGACCAGACCGGCGCGACCGCTGTCGCGGCCGACACCGACGACGCCGAGGAAAACATCGCCTTCGACCGTATGAGCGAGGAAGACCTGCTCGCCGGCATCGAAGGTCTGGTGCCGCCGGAAAAGAGCGACGACTACTAAGCGTCATGGGAACTTGCCTGGATCAAGCATCCGGCACTTCCGTCTCGTAAGTTTCGTGGCTATCTATGACATGCGCCGCAAGCAACAGCGGCGCATGATTCATTTCAGCACCGCGAGATTCCGCCCATGATGCGTCAGTATGAGCTTGTCGAGCGCGTCCAGCGCTACAAGCCTGACGTCAACGAGGCGCTGCTCAACAAGGCCTACGTCTATGCCATGCAGAAGCATGGCCACCAGAAGCGCGCCTCGGGCGATCCCTATTTCTCGCATCCCCTCGAAGTCGCCGCCATCCTCACCGACATGCATATGGACGAGGCGACCATCGCCGTTGCCCTGCTGCATGACACGATCGAGGACACGACGGCGACCCGGGCCGAGATCGACGAGCTCTTCGGCCCCGAAATGGGCAAGCTGGTCGAGGGCCTCACCAAGCTGAAGAAGCTCGATCTGGTCTCCAAGAAGGCCGAGCAGGCGGAAAACCTGCGCAAGCTTCTGCTCGCGATCTCCGAGGACATTCGCGTTCTCCTGGTCAAGCTGGCCGACCGCCTGCACAACATGCGCACGCTCGACCATATGCCCGAGTCCAAGCGCCTGCGCATCGCCGAGGAGACGATGGACATCTACGCGCCGCTGGCCGGGCGCATGGGCATGCAGGGCATGCGCGAGGAGCTGGAGGAAATCGCCTTCCGCTATATCAATCCGGAGGCTTATCGCGCCGTCACCGCAAGGCTTGCCGAGATTTTCGAGCGCAACAAGGGCGTCCTTCAGGAGATCGAGACGGCGCTCTCGGGCCTGTTCGAGAAACATGCCATCAAGGCGAGCGTGAAGAGCCGGCAGAAGAAGCCATGGTCGGTGTTCCGCAAGATGGAGGCCAAGGCGCTCTCCTTCGAGCAGCTATCCGACATTTTCGGCTTCCGCGTCGTCGTCGATACGGTCGACGACTGCTATCGCGCGCTTGGCGCCATCCACACCACCTGGTCGATGGTGCCCGGCCGCTTCAAGGACTACATCTCGACGCCGAAGCAGAACGACTATCGTTCCATCCACACCACCATCGTCGGGCCGTCGCGCCAGCGCGTCGAATTGCAGATCCGCACCAAGGAGATGAACAAGATCGCCGAATATGGCGTCGCCGCGCATTCGATCTACAAGGACAGTGGCGGCAAGATGAATGGCGCCGGCCATGCGATCTCCAGGGAAACCAACGCCTATGCCTGGCTGCGGCGCACCATCGAGCAACTGGCCGAAGGCGATAATCCGGAGGATTTCCTCGAGAACACCAAGCTGGAGCTGTTCCAGGACCAGGTGTTCTGCTTCACGCCCAAGGGCATGCTGATCGCGCTGCCGCGCGGCGCCACGCCGGTCGACTTCGCCTATGCCGTCCACACCGATGTCGGCGACACCTGCGTCGGCGCCAAGGTCAACGGCCGCATCATGCCGCTG
>NZ_RZTO01000823.1:0-2664 GCF_003997225.1 Mesorhizobium sp. M2C.T.Ca.TU.002.02.1.1 | reverse complement strand
GAGCACCCCTCATCCGTCGCCTTCGGCGACACCTTCTCCCGCAAGGGGAGAAGGAGGAGCCAGTGCTTGCCAAACGCCATCACCCTGCTATTCTCTCAGCGAAAATAATTTTACCCTTAGGCAAACTTGTTTCTCGCTCGGAGGAGGGTTTGAGATGAGCCAGTCGCCCTACCCCGCCGTCCTGTCCGGGCCGCCGCGTCCGAGCCTGATCCTGAGGCCCGGCGAGATCAGCCTGCCACCGGGCGTGGAACGCTATACCGTGCAGGGCAATGGCGCGGTGCTCATCGATGTCGAGGCCGGCGATAGCGTCAGCGTCACCAATGTCGAGGGCGGGCAACCTTGCGAGCTGCTGGCCTGGGACAAATCAGGCGCGACCGATCCCGGCATTTTCGGTGAGCGGTCGAACAGCAATGCCGCCGGCATCAAGGCGCTGCTCGCCGAAGGCGACGACAGCCTCGCGGCGCTGCGTCTCAGCCTCGAGCGCCGCAAGGTAGAGCTCGACCAGCCGAAGGCCGTGCGCGTGTTCGGCGGCGCCACGCCGGCCGGCACCGAGCAGAGCTTTTCCGTGCAGCGCGACGGCGCGCTGCTGATCGCGGCGCCGGGCGGGCCGATGCTGGTGGACGGTCACAACACGGCGACGCCGCTCACCGTGATCGTGCGACGAGCGATGATCCGGCTGAAGACAAGAGGGCAGCTTGCCGATCCGCTCGCCGATCCGGTGATCGATCTTCGGGTGAAATCCGCGACCGCCGAATCCTATTTCGTCAAGGCCGGCGACTATCTGCAGATCATCGACGTCGATGGCCGGCAATGCACCGACTTCCAGTGCTTTTCGGCGCGCAAGCTGGACAAGGGACGCGACCTGCCGCTCGACGTGACGACGACCCGCACGCTGATGGGCTCGGCCTATCCGATGCCCGGCCTGCATTCGAAATATTACGACCAGGACATGGAGCCGCTGGTCGAGGTTGTGCAGGACACGTGCGGCCGGCACGACGCCTTCGCGCTCGCCTGCGCCGCCAAATATTACGACGACATAGGTTATCCCGGTCACACCAACTGCTCGGAGAATTTCAACAAGGCGCTTTCCGACAAGGGCGTGACGTCCCGCGCCGGCTGGATGGCGATCAACTTCTTCTTCAACACGGCGATCGACGCGCACGGCGTGATGGTATCGGACGAGCCCTGGTCGCGGCCGGGCGACTATGTGCTCCTGCGCGCGCTGACCGACATCGTCTGCGTGTCCTCCGCCTGCCCGGACGACACCACGCCCGCCAATGGCTGGGACCTCACCGATATCCACGTGCGGACCTATTCCGGCCAGCACAAATTCTCGCGAGCGATCGCCAGACGCATGAAGCCCGACTCGGAACCGAAGATGACCCGCGAGACAGCCTTTCATTCGAGCTTTGCCAAGCACACGCGCGACTTCGTCGAATACAGGGGCTATTGGCTCGCCAATTCCTTCGCCAAGGAAGGGCCGATCGCCGAATACTGGGCCTGCCGGCAGGACGCGGTGATCATGGACCTGTCGCCGCTGCGAAAGTTCGAGGTCACCGGGCCGGATGCCGAAGCGCTGCTGCAATACACGCTGACCCGCGACGTCAAGAAGCTTGGCGTCGGCCAGGTCGTCTATACGGCGATGTGCTACGAGCATGGCGGCATGATCGACGACGGCACGCTGCTCAGGCTCGGCAAGGACAATTTCCGCTGGGTCGGCGGCGACGATCTTTCCGGCGAATGGCTGCGCGAGACGGCCAAGAAGCTCGGTCTCAACGTGCTGGTGCGCTCCTCCACCGACCAGATGCACAACATCGCCGTGCAGGGGCCGAAGAGCCGTGACATCTTGAAGGAGGTCGTGTGGACCTCGCCGGCACAGCCTTCGATCGGCGAGCTCGAATGGTTCCGCTTCGCCGTCGCGCGCATCGGCGGCGGCAACGGCGTCCCGGTCGTGGTCTCGCGCACCGGCTATACGGGCGAGCTCGGCTACGAGATCTGGTGCCACCCGCGCGACGCCGAAAAAGTGTTCGACGCCGTCTGGGAAGCCGGCCAGCCGCATGGGCTGAAGCCGATGGGCCTGCAGGCGCTCGACATGGTGCGCATCGAGGCCGGGCTGATCTTCGCCGGTTACGAGTTCTCCGACCAGACCGATCCGTTCGAAGCCGGCATCGGCTTCACCGTGCCGCTCAAGACCAAGGCCGACGACTTCATCGGCCGCGACGCGCTGATCCGGCGCAAGGAGCATCCGCAGCACAAGCTTGCCGGCCTCGACATCGACGCCAACATCCCGGTCGGCCATGGCGACTGCGTGCATGTCGGCCGCGCCCAGATCGGCGTCGTCACCTCCGGCATGCGCTCGCCGGTGCTCGGCAAGACCATCGCCCTGGCAAGGCTCGACGTCACCCATGCCGAGATCGGCACGGAGGTCGAGATCGGCAAGCTCGACGGCCACGCCAAGCGGCTGCCCGCGCGCGTCGTGGCCTTCGCTCATTACGATCCGCAGAAGACAAAACCGCGCTCCTGATAGCGGCAACCCTTCCCTTCTCCCCTTGTGGGAGAAGGGGAAGAGAGCATGTTTCGCAAGCGTGATGTGCATGACATCCACAAAACGCTTGACGCGAAAGCGCGTCGGATCAATCTTCACTCTTAAGAAAAAAATACGAC
>NZ_RZTO01000822.1:0-2665 GCF_003997225.1 Mesorhizobium sp. M2C.T.Ca.TU.002.02.1.1 | reverse complement strand
CCGCTCGGCCGCGGCTTCCGCTTCCAGCCTCTGGCGCTCGGCGAATTCGGCCTCGATCTTGTCGTCGTCGATCGGCCAGGCCTCGTGCTTCTTGGTCTCGACCACGGCGCGCGGCGTCGATGGAATCTCGATCTGCTCCTCCTCGAAGATATCGAAGATGGCGAAGCGGATATCGTTCTGCACGACGCTGCCGTTCATGATGTCGGCCACGAACACCCGGATTTCGAATTCGAGCGCGGCAGGCCCGAAATTGGCGAAAAGGACGAACGGCTCGGGATTCTTCAGCACCATCGGATGGGCGCGCGCAATGTCCGTCAGTATGGCATGGACGCGCTTGACGTCGCTGCCATAGGCGACGCCGACCTTGATGTCGATGCGCCCGAGCTTGTTGCGATGCGTCCAGTTGCCGACAGCATTGTTGATCAGGTTCGAGTTGGGCAGGATTACCGCCTGCCGCTGGAAGGTCTCGATCTCGGTCGCGCGCACGCTGATCTTCCGCACCGTGCCGCTGATGTCGCCCGCGACGATCCAGTCGCCGACCTTGAACGGCCGCTCGGCAAGCAGGATCAGGCCCGAGACGAAATTCGACACGACGTTCTGCAGGCCGAAGCCGATACCCAGCGAAAGGGCGCCGGCAACCAGCGCCAGATTGGAAAGATCGATGCCCGCGGCCGAGATTCCGACCAGGCCGGCGACCGCCACGCCGGCATAGCCGACACCGAGCCGGATCGAGTTGCGCACGCCGGCATCGACCTTGCCGCGCGCCATCACCGAACCGTCCAGCCAGCCCTGGAACCAGCGCGTCAGGAAATAGCCGATGACGAAGACGACGATGCCGCTGAGGATGCCGAGGAAGGAGATGGTCACCGAACCGATCGTGACGCCGGTCGCCAGCTTGTAGGCCCAGGCCTCGATGTCGCCGGGCTGGAAGCCCCACATCAACAGGATCAGCGGCAGGAACACCACCACGATCATCAGGTTGATGGCGATGCTGACCACCAGGCCGAGCTGGTCGAGGGCGGTATCCTCGTAGCTTGAATTTTCCGAAAGCCATCGCCCGACCGAAGTGTCGGCGAAGCCGCCCTCCTCGCCGATCGCGCGTGCCGACAGGAAGCCGATATAGGCCGTCACCAGCACGGTGCCGGTCACCACGACCTGGAACGAGACGAAAAGCGCCAGGCCGATATAGCCAAGCAGCGCCGCCGCAATGGTGAACAAGCCGAGGGCGATGGCCACGAAGCGAAGCCATGCCGGCCAGGGGCGCCATGAGCCGTCTGCGGCCCTGAACGGCCGCAGCAGTCCCATCAGGATCAGGATGACTCCGACGATGATGGTGGCGACAAAACCCCTGCCGATCGTCAGCGACAGCGGCGAACCCATCTTCTCGTTGACCACCGACAGGAAGTAATTGAACCCCAGCACCAGCGCCATTGCGGTCGTCAGTCCGACCAGCCAGCGCGCCGGGCCGGTCGCGACCGGAATCAGGCGCCAGTTGGGCAGGCGCGGTTCGAGCGCAGCGTTGGTCAGCCGGTTGACGCAGAACACCATGCCGATCACCGTCAGCAGGGCATTGAGGAACGTGCCGATATCGCCCCGCAGCACATTGTAATAGTTGAAGAAGAACACGGCCGAGGCGAAGAAGACACCAAGCGCCAGGGTCGGCAGCAGCGTCGACCAGAAGGCCACCGACAGCCTGCTGAGATAGGAAGGGTCCTCGACGGTCGGGTCGGCCTCGAATATGCGGCCGAACAGGCGCCTGCCGCCGATCAGCAACACGGCCGCCAGCGCCAGCGCCATGAGCGTCGCCGCAAGGATCGCCTGAAACTTGAACCTGACGGCGAAGCTCAGCCAGGACGACACCGCATTGTAGAGGCCCGTGAACTGGTCATGCGCATCGGAAAAGGCCTGCGGGCTCAGCGCGTCGGTCAGATCATAGTGTTTGGTGATGACGCTGCGGAAAAGCTCGCTGCGCATCGCCGCGATCTTGTCGACCAGCCCGTTGACGCGGATCGACAGGTTTTGCGCGCTGGCGACGACCGCATTGATCTGAGCCTTTTCCGAGGCGAGCGCGCTGCGCTCGTTGCTGACGATCACCGGCTCGGCGGGTTGGCCCTGCGCCGGCGGCGGGCCGAGCACCTCGACGCGATTGTTGATGTCGGTCAGGCGCTGCCGGAACGCCAGCGCGCTGTTCAGCGCCGCGCGCGAAATATCCTCCAGCTGCAACCGGATGTCGACAAGCCCGGCATCGTCCTGGTCGGGGTCGCTCAGTTTCTTTTCCAGGCCATCGGTCTTGGTCGTCAGGTCCTGGATGGCCTTGGTCTGATCGGCGATGAGTTGCGAGGAACCATGGCCGATCGCCTGCGCCGACGCATTGAGCGCCGGCTGCCCGAAGACAGCGACGATAACGACCAGAAGCAGGCGCAGCAGGCGGAAGAACATGACTTTGTGGCGACTCGCGGCCGAAAAATCCTCGAAATTTCCGCCTTTGATAAAGACCGGCATATCGGGCGGCAAGCCGTCCCCATCGCATCGGCGAGAGTCGGCCTGGCGAAAAGCGATGGCGTAATCTTGGCTTTGCGCTTCCCGCCTGCTCTATAGTCTGCCGCCTCGCATCAAAAGGACGATAGGTAGAATGGCGGAATATTCAGCCTTTTCGCTGCTCAAG
>NZ_RZTO01000821.1:0-2666 GCF_003997225.1 Mesorhizobium sp. M2C.T.Ca.TU.002.02.1.1 | reverse complement strand
GCCGGAGATGGTCAGTTGAGGCGCCAGGGTGGCGGAGGCGCCACGATCATTGTGCGCGCCGATGAAGGCTTCGACTTCACCGGTCACCTTCGCGAGCGAAGACAGACCCGTGACCGAGGCGATGCCGCTGATCGTGCCGGATCTCACCGTTGCGGTCGCATCCATCACGTCGCCATGCGCCAGCACGTCGAGCCGGTCGGCGACGACCGTCGTGTTCTCGCCGACATAGGCGCGCACCGCGCCCGACACGTCCGCCGTAGGCAGCAATACGTTGACGGATACCCCGAACGACGCGCCGATGCCTTTGGCCTCGGCCGTCGCCGTCTGGCTGCCGTTTGCATCGATCAACAGGCGGCCGTCCACGCCGACCGCATCGGTGAGCGTGACGACAGTCGGGGCGCCGCTGGTCGGTGTGACGCCTGCCTGCGTCCCGATGAACGCCTCGGTGCGGCTGTCGATCGTGGCGTCGGCGATAGTCACGTTTACCGCGATAGCACCGCCTATGGCGTAGAACTCGTTCAACGAATAGGCGCCGTCATGTGACACGGCCTTGACATCGAGGCCACCGGCCTTGACGGTCGCGCCTTCGCCCACATAGGCGAGAGTGTCGCCGACGACGCTCGCGGAGGACTTGGCGACGCTTGCGCCGCCCAGCAGGCCGAAGCCGGCCGCAAGACTGTCGGCCCGCGCCTCGTAAGTCGAATTCGCCAGCACATTGAGCTTGTGGGCGCCGATGTCCAGCACCGTCGTGGTCAAAGGTACAGGGTTGAGCACCTCGGACGGGTTAAACGCCACATCGGCTATCAACCCCGCACGGATCAACTGATGGTTGGTGCCGCTGCCAAGGGAGGTCAAGTCGATCGCAATGCGGCCGTTGAGATTGTCCTGTTCCGCCAGCGGCTTGATGTTGTTGCCGCCGTCGCGCAGGATTTCGGCCAGCATGATCCGCCCGTCGGGGCTCTCGAAGACATAATACTGCTTGCCGCTGACGAGGCCGCCGATCGCGGTTCCGCCGCCAGCCGAGTAGGTGACGATCTCGGCGTCGCCCCACGGCGTTGCCGGCTGGTCAAGCTGGATGCTGTTGAGCCGTGTATCGACCACAAGCTGCTTGCTCGCACGCCGGCCGACGAAGGCTTCCGTCACGCGATTGACCTGCGCGTCCATGATCGCGGCCGCGCCGCCGATCCCGCCACCAACGGCGACGGAGTCGCCGTCAGGCAGCGCGTGAGACAGACTGTCCGCCGTCACATTGGTGTCGCCGGAGGCACTGACGGTGGAATTGCCGTCGATGTAGGCGCGCGTTGCGCCGCTGACGATTGCGGTCGCATCGACCACCGAAATCGCGACGCCGAGCGAGGCAGACAAGCCGAAGACTTCGGGGGTCGCTCTGTGGTTGCTATCCGCGTCGACATTGACTTGTCCGGCGGCGATGAGCGTCGAGCCGCTGGCGAAGGCTTCAACACGCGACGCAATGACTTCTTCAGCGACCACGCCTACCGCTGCCACACCAATGCCGGCGCCGATTGCAGCGGCGTCGCTGCGGGTGATGAGATCGGCGTCAAGCTGTTGGCTATCCGCGTCAATCAACAGGTTGCCGAGGCCGGATTGTACCGTGCTGCCTTCGACGGACGCCGTGGTAACCGACGCAATGTTGTTGCTGGCCAAGGCGACGCCAGCCGCGAACGAAGCCATGCCGACACTGAGTGAGAACACGTCGACATCGGCCTTTGCCTTAAGAAGGTCGTGGGCCTCGACTGTCAACAGGCCGTTCAGCGCCCGCACGTCGGACTGGTTGCGAATGAAGGCTTCGGTTGTGCGCGTGACGGTGTTGCTTGCTTCCGCCCCTGCGCCAGCGGCCGCGCCGCCAAAACCGGCCGCCGCGGCAAGCGCGTAGGCTTCGGGCGTGGCGATCAACTCGCTTTCCGATTTCGCCTTGATATCGACGTCGCCACCAGTGGCTTGCACCTTGCTCTTCTTGATGCCGGCGCGCGTGGTGCCCTCGAGGGAATTGCTCGCACGTGCGGCTGAAATCGCCAGGGCGCCCGCCGCGAAACTCGCGGCCCCTGAAACGGTGGCGGCTGACGCGTCAGCCGTACTTTTGATGGAATCCGTGGCGCTGAGAAGCACATCGTTGCCTGCGGTCGCGCCCTGGCCTTCAGCGGCCTCGCTGTCGCCGATTTCCGCAATGACGTCCTGACCGATGACGTTGGTGATAATGACGCCCGCGCCGGCGCCCGAAAGCGAGAAGCCGACCGCGGCGGAAAGCGACACGGAGACACCCACGCCGTCGGCGTCGATCACGCCATCGGCCAATGAGGTGAGCATAATATCGGTGCCGGCATCAACGTCGCTGTCGTTGATTTCGGTCCTGACCGTGCCGTCGATCGACGTGTTCGATTGCGCATAGGCGATCGAGAGCGCAATCCCAGCGCCGCCGCTGATTGCCCCGCTAACGCTGACCGAGTCGACATCGCTGGTGAACAGGGTTTCGTCGGTCGCGCTCAGGATCACCGACCCCAATGTCGCGTCGACATCCGAATCAGCGACAATCGACGCCGAAACAAGATTGGTCGAATTGATGATTGCGATCGCGCCGGCGGCCGCGACCGAACCCGAGACGCCGCCGGATGCGCCGAAGGACACGCCTACGGCAACCGCGTCCACAT
>NZ_RZTO01000820.1:0-2669 GCF_003997225.1 Mesorhizobium sp. M2C.T.Ca.TU.002.02.1.1 | reverse complement strand
GTCACAGGCCGGCCGTCGAGCACTTCGAAACAGCGGGCCAAAGTGTCGTCCTCGAGCCGGCGCATCGCCTCATGCGTGAAGAAGGTGAGGTGCGGAAACAGGATCACATTGTCGCGATCGAAAAGCGCGTTCATCGGGTGGCCGGACCTCGCCAGTGGCTCCAGCGAATAGACGTCGAGCCCCGCTCCGGCGATGCGCCCGGCGACGATCGCCTCGACAAGTGCTGCTTCGTCGATGATGGCTCCCCGCGAGACGTTGATGAGGATCGCCGAAGGCTTCATGCAAGCGAGTTCTCGACTGCCGATAAGGCCTCGCGTGTCATCGTTCAGAACGCAGTGGATCGAGACGAAATCACAGGCGCCGAGCATAACGTGCAGGTCGTCCACCTTCTCGACACCGGCATCCCGCATCGTCGCCGCGTCGACGCCGGGATCGAAGCCGAGCACCTTTGCCCGGAACCCCTGCCCCGCCATGCGCGCCATGCTGCGGCCGATCTTGCCGCAGCCGACCAGCCCAAGCGTCGATCCTGAAATGTCACGCCCCAGCCAGCGCTGCTCGGGCCAGATCCAGCCGTCACCCGCAACCGCCGCGGTGATCGCCGGCAGCCGTTTCGCCAGCGCGATCATCAGCGCAAAGGCGCCCTCGGCAACCGTCTCTTCGGCATATTCGGGGACATTGACGACGGGAATGCCACGCTGCATCGCCGCCTTTATGTCGATGGCATCGATGCCGACACCGTATTTGACGATGCCCTTGAGTTTTCGCGCCGCCTCGATGACGCGCGCGGTGATCGGTGTGTAGCACATCAGGATGAGATCGGCATCAGTGACCGCCGCCATAAGCTCGGCCTCCGCGATGCCATCCGGCAGCGTGACGAGCTCGACGCCGCGCGCCCTCAAGCCGGCGTCTATGCCCGGACATTCGAGCTCGCGATCGGTGCGAACCGCCTTCACCGGGCTCAGGCCGCCAGCACGGCGGCCTCGACGATGTCGAGCGCCCGGTCGAGATCGGCGCGCGCAATCACCAGCGGCGGCGACAGCGTCAGCACGTTGCCCTGGCTGATCTTGAAGCTCAGCCCCTGGTCGAGGCAGCGATAATAGATCTTCTCGGCAAGCGCGCGCGCCGGCGTGCGGCTCGCCTTGTCCTCGACCATCTCGACGCCGAACATCAGCCCCCTGCCCCTGACGTCGCCGACGAAAGGCGAGCGCCGCATGAGGTCGTTCATGCGGGCGAGCGCATGGGCGCCAAGCTCGGCCGAGCGCTCGACGAGGCCTTCCTCGCGAATGATGGCGATGGTGGTCAGCGCCGCGCGAGCCGTCACAGGGTTCTTCTCGTGGGTATAGTGGCCGATCGCATAGTCGCCGGCCACGTCGAGGTCGCGCCGCGCGATCACCGAGGCGATCGGCAGGATGCCGCCGCCGAGCGATTTGCCGAGCACGATGATATCGGGCGTGACGCCATCATGCTCGGAAGCAAAGAACTTTCCGGTCTTGCCGAGACCGGTCGGGATCTCGTCGAAGATGAGCAGCGTGCCGTGCCGGTCGCAGGCTTCGCGCACCGCCTTCCAGAAGCCCGGCGCCGGCACCAGCGGCGTCGCGCGCATCGGCTCGGCGATGAAGGCGGCGAAGTCGCCCTCGCGCCCCAGCACGTAAGCGATCATGCTGGCGCAGGCGCGTGCCGACTCCTCCAGCGAATTGGTGCCGTAGGGACAATTATGCGGCGCCCAGGGCGCGACATGCTCGGTGCCGGGCAGGAGCGGCCCGGCGATGCCGGAGCGGAACGTCGCTTCGCCGCCGACGCTGGAAGCGCCGAAGCCCGCGCCGTGGAAGGCATCCCAGAACGACAGCGTCTTGAACCGGCCGGTCGCCGCGCGCGCCAGCTTCAACGACACCTCGATCGCGTCGGAACCGCCGGTCGTGAACAGCACCTTGCCGAGGTCCCCAGGCGCCAGTCTCCCGAGCGTCTCGGCGAGTTCCACCGCCGGCTCGCAGGTGAAACGGCGCGGTGCGAAAGGCAGCTCGTCCATCTGCCTGGCGATGGCTTCCTTGAGCCGCGGATGGCCGTAGCCGATATGGTGGACGCTGTTGCCGTGGAAATCCATGTAGCGGCGTCCGGCCGTGTCCTCGATCCAGATGCCTTCGGCCTTGGCTATGGCAGAGACGCAGGGGCTGGACAGGCTCTGGTGCAGGAAGGCTTCGGCGTCGCGCCGCAAAAGCTCCTGCGAGGGCGCGTGGCTTTGCTTGGCGCTCCACTCCTGGCGGGCCGCGGCCTTGTTGGATTCGCCTTCGGTGTGGACGAGCGTCATTGGCCGAACAACTCCACGATGGTCGCTTCGCCAAGCCCGAAGCCGGTGCTGGCGCCGGTGCCGCTGGTGACGATCACCAGCCGCACGTCTTCATGCGGGGTATCGCGCAGCACGGCATTCTTCGCCGAAGCGTAATATCCCGTCCAGCGCGCAAGCACGTTCGGCGCCTTGCCGAACAATGTCTTGAACTCGCCGAGGATCAATTGGTCGACGGCTTCCGACCCGAACGGATCGAGCGTCAGCCCGTAATGATGGGAATCGCCGACGACCAGCGAACCATCCGCGCTCTGCACCACGATCAGGTGAACGCCGTTGGCCAAGGCGGCGCCGCGTTCCTCACTCAATTTCGCCCGCAACGCGCCGG
>NZ_RZTO01000081.1:0-12716 GCF_003997225.1 Mesorhizobium sp. M2C.T.Ca.TU.002.02.1.1 | reverse complement strand
GTACCAGCTCATGACGTCGCCCGGGCGAACATCGCCATGCAGCAGATGCTCCTTCAGATGCTGGAGCAGCACGCCGCCGGCGCGATGGACGATCGCCTTCGGCGCGCCTGTGGTGCCGGAGGTGTAGAGCACATAGGCGGGATGGTCGAAGGGCACGCGCTCGAAGCTGAGCGGGCCGTCGCCGCCGAAATCGTCGAATGAAATGCAATCCACCGCGCAGTCCGGCCCGGCGCCCGCTTCGCCGGTCAGCACCAGCGTCGTCACCGTCGGCATCGCGGCGACGATCTCGGCCAGCCTGCCGGAGATGTCGTGCTCCTTGCCCGCATAGCGGTAGCGGGGTGCCGCGAACAGCACCTTGACGCCGATCTGGCCGAGGCGGTCGACGATCGCGGCGGCGCCGAAATCCGGTGAGCAGGACGACCAGACGGCGCCGATCGACAGGGTCGCCAGCAACGCCACGAGGCCGTCGACACGGTTGGGCAGGATGCCGCCGACGCAATCGCCCTTGCCGATACCGGCCGCGCGCAAGCCGTCAGCCGTCCGGGCGACGAGACGGCGCAGTTCGCCGAGCGTGACGGTGCGGAAATGGCCGCTTTCGTCGGCTTCGATGAGAGCAACCCTCTCCTCGTCGCCGCGCAGCAGGTTTTCCGCGAGATTGAGCGAGGCTTCCGGCAGGAAGCGGCTCCCGGTCATCGGCGCATTGTCGTCGCGCAGGAAGGAGATCGCGCCCGGATTGCCGACGACCTCGGCGAAATCCCACACCGCCCGCCAGAAGGCGCCCGCATCGCCGATCGACCAGCGATGCAGCGTCTCGTAGTCACGCGGGTCGAAGCCGTTGGCCATCGAAAAGCGCGCAAGGTTGGACGATTGGAACGCGGCCGGCGCCGGCGTCCAAAGCACGGATGACATGGATTTCCTCCCGCAACGCAGGCCGGGCTCGATGCCGCGACCTTGCCTGCCGATGCGTTTCATGATTATTGGTTATAACCAGAATGTCAAGCGGTGATCCCGCCTATGTGGGTGGATCGCCCTGCGGAGGATCAGAAATGGATGCCGTGCATATCGTTGCCGCAAAGCGGACGCCCATCGGCAAGCTGAACGGCGCGTTTTCCAGCCTCTCGGCGGCGGAGCTGGGCGGACAGCTCATTCAGGCCATGCTTGCCGACGCTGATCTCGCGCCCGATGCCGTCGGCGAGGTGATCATGGGCCAGGTGCTGACGGGCGGTGCCGGGCAGAATCCGGCAAGGCAGGCTGCCCTCAAGGCCGGCCTGCCGGTCAGTGTTCCCGCCATGACCGTCAACAAGGTGTGCGGCGCCGGCCAGAAGTCGATCCATCTCGCCGCGCAGGCCATCCGCTGCGGCGATGCCGATTGCGTGATCGCCGGCGGGCAGGATTCGATGACTTCCGCGCCGCATGTCATTCACGGCGCCCGCGCCGGCATCCGCATGGGCGACCGTACCGTCAAGGATTCCATGATCACCGACGGGCTGTGGGACGCCTTCCATCAGGTGCACATGGGCGTGACCGCCGAAACGCTGGCGCGGCGCTACCAGATCACCCGCGAGGAACAGGACCGTTTCGCGCTGCGCTCACAGAAAAAGGCGGACACCGCCATCCGGTCCGGCAGGTTCGACGAAGAGATCGTCCCGGTCTCGATCAAGACGAGGCAAGGCGATGTCGTCATCGAGCGTGACGAGCATCCCAATCCCTCGACCACGATTGAAGGCCTCGGCCGGCTGAGACCGGTCTTCAATGCAGCGGGGACAATCACCGCCGGCAACTCCTCCGGTCTCAACGACGGCGCGGCGGCGGTGCTGGTGATGTCGGAGGCGCGCATGAAGGAACTCGGCCTGACGCCCCTCGCCCGCATCGCGTCCTACGCTTCCGCGGGCGTCGAGCCGATGGATATGGGCCTCGGACCGGTGGCAGCCTCGCGCCGCGCGCTGGATAAGGCCGGCTGGCGCGCGTCCGACCTCGATGTGATGGAGATCAACGAAGCCTTCGCCGCGCAAGCCATCGCGGTCAACCGCGAGATGGGCTGGAACGAGGACATCATCAATATGAGCGGCGGCGCCATCGCGCTCGGCCATCCGCTGGCCGGCTCCGGCTGCCGCATCGTGGTGACACTGCTGCACGAAATGGTCCGCCGCGGCGCGAAGAAGGGCCTCGCCTCGCTCTGCATCGGCGGCGGCCAGGGCGTGGCGATCTGCCTGGAGCGGTGAGCACAGGCGATCGCTTATGCTTGGGACTTACGCACCTCCCCCTGGGATATCGGTGGGAGTGATCCTCGGCTAGACAGGAATTCCATCAATCCAGGTCTCGGACAATCGAAGCGCGCCGGTCCCAGACGCAGAACCTTCAAATATGGTGAAGTCGGCGGATCGCGCCGTCGCGATCGAGCCCGCAACGTCCTCGAGGCCGAACCGGCGGGCAGTTCCTCGAGTCGCGGCAAACACCTGTCGGGCGATCCCGGAAGTCGAGAGATAAGGATATGTCGCGACAGAAGAAGCTACCGCCTGGCTCTCGATACAAAATTCGGATTCCAGATGCTCGATCCGGCCAGCGACGGACGGGTCGATCGGAAATCGGATTTCCAGACGATGACGCCGACAAGGGGGTTTCAGGGCGGCACAGGTCTTCACGATCTTGTCGAGCTCGCCTGGGTCGCTGGCAACCAGGGCAAGCCGCCAGCCGGCGCGATCGAGCAATTCGGCCTCGCGCACGACGTCGTCCGACGCCTGACTGGCTTCGATGAGGGCCGTATCAACGCTCAGCAGTTCGGCACGGGTCTCGGCCGGAAGACGGCCATCCCACTCCTCGCGCAGACGACGATGCGCCACCGCATTGACGCGAACCTGCCGCCTGCCGCCGAGGAGCAATGCGACGGCCTCGATCTCGGCACGCCCGCCGATGGCACCCATGGCGCGGTCTATGACCGTGGTAAAGCCGTTGTTGCGCGCGTCCGAAATGCTATCGGTCAACATGCGCGTGAGCGATGACACCGTATGATGCTTGTGCATCGCGAAGGGGCGAAGCGCCTTAGCCAGGTCCATGGCGCCGGAGCAGCGCTCGCCCGCATCGGCTGTCGCTCCGACGAGAGCAAGCATCGCGCGGTTGGCCAGGCCCCTTCCAGACCCGCCTGTCTCGATCGCTATCGGCCTTGGTCCGTATAGATCCTCCAACGCCGGGAGGAGATCGTGGCTTCGACAGGGAGCGTCACCGCCTTGGCCCAGCCTGACGAAGATCGGTTCCGAGAACAGCGGCGGCGTGAGTGTGCCGGCGAGATGTCCTTTCAGGTCGCCGCCGGATTCGGAGAGGTCGACGTCCTGCCAGTCCAGGAGCGCAAGCGGATCCTTGGGAAGGCTGTCGAGCACCATGCCCGGAATGACCGTCCTGCCGCCGAGGTCGATGACGCGGGTGCTCCTGGCCTTATGCGCCATGGCCCCGTCGAGCGGGCCGACAAACTGAACGAGGCCGTCACGAATGCTCAACGCCTCGGCCCGAGGCTGCAGCTCGTCCATCGTCAGGATGGGGCCGCCGCGCAGGATGACGTCCGCCGGGCCTTCCAGACGCTGCGCGATGGTCTTGCCAGCCGCCCGGTAGCTCAGGCGGCTGGCGGTTGCGGGGTCGCAGAACAGGCACATTCGGGGACCGTGGCGTGTCGTTGCCGAAGCCGGGAATGCCGACCTACTTGATCGCCACGACGTTGACCGGCGAGCCCGTGCCCTTGTGGACCTTGAGCGGAGCGGCGACGTAGAGGAAATCCCATTGGCCGTCCGCGTGGCAATCCTTGGCCAGCGCTTCGAAGTTGCAGATCTCGTTGAAGGTGATGCCCAGATTGCGCATCAGCGCGCAATGCAGCGTCACCTGCATGCCGGTTTCCGGATCGAAGTCCATCTCGTTGGAGATGGTGTCGGTGCACAGAGCCGGGATCTCCATCTTGTGGAACCAGTCCACGAGTTCCGGGCTGTAGATCATGCCCGGCTCGTTGAAGTCGGCATAGAATTTCTGCGGCCCTTGCGTGTGCAGCAACTGCAGGAAGCCGATGCGCATGCAAAGCACGTCGTGCTTCTCGATCGTGACGCCCTGCTTCTTGGCCGCGCCGAGAATATCCTCGAGACCGAGCGTGTCGCCTTTCTCCAAGGCGAACTTGCCCTTGTACGCGGCCATGTCGAGAAGAACGCCGCGACCGACGATCCCGCGTTCGGCGATCGGCTCGATCGAAGCCTTGTTCATGCCGCCGATCGTCTCGGACGCCGGATAACCGTTCCAGATCTGGTCCTCGTACCAGACGTGACCGAGGGCGTCGTACTGCGTGGATCCCTGCAGGAACATGGTGATCTGATCGTCGGCATATTGGGCGCCGCCTGGCAGCGGCTTCAGCCTGCCGCTGTCGTAGTCGCCACGGTCCTGCGTGTTGCTGCGCTTCGGCTGCGTGCGGCTGGGGAAGATCGGGTCGCCGGTCGGGCTGGCGATTAGTTCCCCGCAGGTGATGACCTTGCCCTGCCTGATGGCGCGCACGCCGCGCAGGACTTCGGCACTGGTCAGAAAGTTCAGGGCGCCGACCTGGTCGTTGGGGCCCCAACGTCCCCAGTTCTTCGGCGAGCCGGCCAGGAGCTGGCTCATCCTCCGGTCCTGGTCGCCTGTCATTGCGGCTTGTTTCGACATTGCTTTCTCCTCCTTCGCAAGATCTGAATTCCGGTGCCCGGCTATCCGGTGGACCGTTCCCTCAAGGCAAGCACCGCCGCCAGGACGACCAGGCCGAAGATGATGTCGCGCGAGGCCGACGGCAGCGTCGTTCCGGCAAGCAGTGTTTGCAAGGCCGTCAGCAGCAGGACGCCGCCCAGCATTCCGACATAGTGGCCGCGTCCGCCGGTGATCAGCGTACCGCCGATAATCACGACGGCGATCGAGGGCAGCAGATAGGTGTCGCCCATGCCAAGGCTGGCCTGCCCCCCGAACCCGGTCAGCAGGATGCCGACGAGAGCGGAGCAGACGCCGCTGAGAACATAGACGGCGATCGTCGTGGTCCGGACGTTCACGCCGGCGAGATAGGAGGCCCGCGGGCTGTTGCCCAGCGCGTACACCCAGCGGCTGAAGACCGTGCGGCCGAGCAGGCCGATCGCCGCGAGCACGAATATCACCACGAAGACGACGACGGGGGTCATGCCGAACACCTTGCCGGTCATCAGCCAGCGCAAACCGGGCGAGGTGAAGCCCGCGGGCGTGCCGTCGCTGAACACGAGGGCCGCGCCTTGAAGGATGCCGTTCATGGCCAGCGTGACGACGATGGGCGGCAGGCCGAGGATGGCGACGCCGATGCCGTTCAGGCTGCCGATCACCGCGCCGATGACGAGCACCAGCGGGATCACCCACACCGAGGTCAAGTTGGAGCCGTTGATGAGGCCGGCGGCGAGGATGCCGCAAAAGGCAATCGTCCAGGCTATTGAAAGATCCAGCCCGCCGGAGAGGATGACCGTTCCCTGTCCGAGCGCCAGGATGGCCAGGAACGAGCCCAGGACGATCAGGGAATCATAGTATTTCCACGCGAAGATCGTGTCGCCGCCATAGACGACCTGCGTCGCGACCACCACGACCACGAAGGCGAGATAGGCCGGCAGAACGATGCGCACGAGATCGGCGTGGCGCACCAGCCAGGACACGTTCCAACCGTGGTCTTCCGCGCTGCTCTGTTTGAGGGCCGCAGGCTCGAACGCGGCGGCCGAAGCCGAAAGACCGGCGCGGCGGGCCTTCAGGCGCAGGCCGATCGAGCTGAGATAGCGGCGCAGCGGCGCCTCCGAGCCAAGTGCTCCGGCCATTGCGGCGACAATCAGGACGATGCCTTCGGCAACGGTGCTGTAGTAGGCCGAGACGTCGAGCGAAAGCAGGATGTTGACCATGACCATCAGCGTGTAGGCGCCAAGGACGGAGCCGAGGGCGCCGCCGCGGCCGCCCGCCAGCGATGTGCCTCCGAGCACAACCGCGGTGAAGGTCTGCAGGAGGATCGGGTCACCAACCAACGGATCGGCCGAGCCGGTCTGCGCGCTTATGAAGACGCCCGCGGCGCCGTAAAAAAGGCCGCCCAGGGTGAAGGCCCAGAAGCGGGTCCAGGGAACCGACAATCCGGCCGAACGTGCGGCATCGGCATCGCTGCCGACAGCGTAAAGGGCGGTGCCGAACCGCAAGCCCTTGAGATAGAGCCACGCCAGAAGCGCCACGGCCACGACGAGGACCGAGGCCGGCAGGACGTCCGTGATGGCGGAACCGGAAAAGAAAGCCGTGATTTCCGGCGCCACCGCCCCGCCCGGATCCGGCATGATCAGCAGCGTCAGACCGTGCACCAGAAACATGGTCGACAAGGTGACGACAATGGACTGAAGCCTGAAGAAGGCGACGAAGAAGCCGTTGAAGGCGCCAACGAGCCCGCCAACCAGGAGACCGAGCAGCACCACGCCGACCTGTGCGCCGAGCGTATCCTGCGGCAGCGAGGCAACGATGACGTTGACCAGGGATATGGTCGAGCCGGCCGACAGGTCGAAGCCGCCGGAAAGCACGACGATCGTCTGGCCGACGGCAGCCAGCGCCAGCGGCGCCCCGCCATTGGCGAGGGAGTGAAAATCGAAGTAGCTCATCGACGCCGGCGAGATGGCATTCACCAACCCCAGGGCCAGAATGAATATGAGGATGATGGCGGCGAGCCCGCGATTCTTAAGCGCCGCCGAGAACAAGCCGTTGCCGGGTCGGACGGAAGGTGCCTGCATCGACTGAGCCATGATCAGACGCTCGCTGCTTGTGCCCGGCGGGCACCGCCGATGGCCGCTTCGATGACCACGTCCTCGCTGAGGTCCGCGCCATCGATCTCCCGGGCGATCCGCCCGCCATACATGACGAGGACGCGGTCGCACAGATTGGTCAATTCGGGGATTTCCGTCGAGAACATGAGAACGGCGCCGCCGCCATCCGCGAATTGGCGGATCATCGTGTAGATCTCATGCTTCGTGCCGACGTCGACGCCGCGTGTCGGATCGTAAAGCAGCAGGATCCTACTCCCGGTCAGCAGCCACTTGGCGATGGCAATCTTCTGCTGGTTTCCGCCGCTGAAGGTACCGACCTTGCTGTGCAGCGCCCTCTGGTCGACCTGGATGGCCTTCAGCACATCCGAGACGGCCTTCCGCTCCCTGGCGGCGTCGATCAATCCGAACCGCGTGAACTGGCCGAGGCTCGGCAGCGACGCGTTGCGCCGGCCGTCGAGCTTCAGGAACAACCCTTCGGTCTTGCGGTCCTCCGGAACCAGGCTGATGCCGATATTGGCACGAATGGCATCGCGCGGCGACGTCAGCACCACAGGCTGGCCGCGAACCAGTATCTGTCCGTCGCTGACGGGCTGCGCGCCGAAGCAAGCCAGCAAAAGCTCGAGCTGCCCCATGCCCTGCAGACCGGCGACACCCAGCACCTCGCCCGGCGACAGCGTGAAGGACGCGCCCTTCAGCCGATGGCCGACGGAGATGGAGCGTGCTTCCAGGGCTGGCGGCGAGACGGCCGGCCGCGCTTCGCCGCGCGGCGGGAATGTCGCATCCAGCGAGCGGCCGACGATCATGCGCACGACCTCGTCATCCGAGAGCTCGCCCACCCTCGCTGTGCCGATGTCCTTGCCGTTGCGCAGAACCGTCAGGTATTCGCAGAAATCGTTCACCTCCGGCATGCGATGCGAAATGAAGATCGTCGAGATGCCTTCCGTCTTCGCCTTGGCGATGATGTCGCCGAGCCAGGTGATGTCGGGGCCGGACAGCGTCGAGGTCGGCTCGTCGAGAAGAAGTATCCGAGGGCGCCGGAAGATCGCCCTGGCGATCTCGAGTTTCTGACGGATCGCCAGGCTGAGGTCGCGCAGGTCGGCGCGCGGATCGACGAAGCTCAGACCCATATCCGCGAGATGGCGCGCGACGATCTGCTCGGTTTCGGCCTTCCTGATTTGCCCGAGCGCATTGGTCGGCTCGTAGAGCAGCAGCATGTTCTGGGTGACCGTCAGATCCGGAATCTGGGTCATCTCCTGGAAGGCCGTCTGGATCCCGAGCATATGCGCTTCGCGCGGCGAGCCGATCGCGACATCCTTGCCGTCGATGACCAGTCGCCCGCTGTCGGGCCGCACGAGCCCGCTCAGCACCTTGACCAGGGTCGACTTGCCGGCGCCGTTCTCGCCGAGAAGCGCATGCACGGTCCCGGCCTTGACGGAAAAGGACGCATCGTTAAGTGCGACGGTCGGCCCGTAGGCTTTACGCACTTCGATTGCCGAGATGGCTGTAGGTGTTTCACTCACGGTATCACTCGCCAGGCAAACAGACAGGCCGGCATTTGGCGCGGACGCCAAATGCCGGTTCATGCGCCGATTACTCTTCAGGCGTGCCGGTGAGCGCGGCGTTCAGGCCGACCTGCGGCAGATCCGGCGAGAAGATCGAGGCGTACCAGCCGGGGTTGGGAATGATCTCGGGCTGGAACGTGTTGCAGCCGGCTTTCATTTCCGCCCAGGAACCAGTCTGGCACAGCTTGACTTCGTCGTTCGTGACCGCGCCGGGAGACAGGAGCGTGGTTTTCTCGACTTTCTTCTTCGCCAGAACCTCCATCGCGATCTTGAAGGCATAAGCGCCCGGATAGGCTTGCGAGCTTGCCGAGATGCTGGGCGCGCCGAGCGGTTTGTAGGTGCCGTTCGCGCCGGCGGCCTGCGTGTCCTTGGGAAGCATCTGCACGCGGTGACCGTTGGACCCTTCGCCCGCGCAAGGCAGAACCTTGTCGTCGGCGACACCGGCCTCGAGCTGCATCGAGTTGGCGGTGTAGCAGCCGACCTGCATCCACAAGCCGTTCAGCGTATCCCAGCTATGGGTGGCCACGATCTTGGCCAATTCGGTGCGAGCGACCGCCTGGCTCCACATGCCATTCGCCTCGGCCACCACCTTGATGTCGGGATATTTCGCGAAAACCTCGCGAGCGGCCTTGTTGCGCAGCGTGTCGACGGAGGTGCCGGACACACCGGTGATCATCACGATGTTGCCCTTGCCGCCGAGCTTGTCAGCAAGCCACTGCGCCGTCACCCGGCCCCATTCGGCCTGGTCGATATGGACGTTGTAGGCGCACGGCTCTTCGATCACGCCGTCATAAGCGACAATGGTGACGCCCTTGGCGCAGGCATTCTTGACGGCTTCATTGAGCGCGGTGGGTGAAATCGGATAGACGATGATCGCCTCCGCCCCTGCCTGCACCATGGCGTTTATCTGCTGGATCTGCTTCTGGGCGTTCGGGCCGGCCACCTGGACTTTCAGGTCCACCTTGTCCGCATATTCTTTCGACGCAGCCATGGCCTTCAGCATGTTGGCCGCCTCGGCCTGCCAATCGTTGCCGATGTAGCTCATGCTCAGATAGATCTTGTGCCGCTTCTCGGCCATCGCCTGCGACGTCACCGACAGGGCCGCAACCGCAGCGGTTGCCAGACCCAAGGCGGCAGATTTCCAGAAGTTCATGACTTTTTCCTCCCTTGAACGAACCGGCGGCCAGGCCAGGTCTGGCCGCCACTGGAATTCGACTCTCTCCCCACTCAATCAAGGCGCGCGACGTATTGTCGATTTAACCGACTGACTGATTGTCGGACAATAAACATGTCTAACTGTGTCCGTCAACGCCGTTGATGGCCGCCGCTCAATTTTGCTGAACACAAGCGCTAAAGCGGCGTGTCGTCGCCGGCCCACCATTCGGTGGCAAGGTCGTGAGCGCTGATCGCGGCGTTGAAGCTTGGCTGCCGTTTTTCCTTGTATGCAGCCATGGCCTCGGCGACGTCCGGCAGAGCCAAGGCAGCCACCAGCGCCCGCGACTCGTAACGATGCGCGACGACCGGATGGCTCGCGCCGAGCATGCGCCAGAGCAGGCGTCGCGTCATAGCGATTGAAACAGGCGCCCCGTCGGCGGCGATCTCGTTCGCCTTCCGCAATGCCCGCGCCATCAGGTCTTCAGGGCTGACAATTTCGTGGACGAGCCCTTTGGCGAACGCTTCATCGGCGCCGATCATCCTGCCGGACATCATCCATTCGACGGCATTCGCGATACCGACGATGCGCGGCAGAAACCAGCTCGAGCAGGACTCGGCCACGATGGCGCGCCGGACGAAGACATAGCCGAAGCTGGCCTGGGTCGAGCAGATCCGCACATCCATCGGCAGCGTCACCGAGGCTCCAAACCCGACTGCCGGGCCATTGATCGCGCCGATGACCGGCTTGTTCATCCGGAAAAGGCGCAGGACGACCTTGGCGCCGACATCGGCCGGCACGCCTTCGCCGGTGACAGGATCGCCGCCGGTGGGCAGGGCGAAACCGTCGGTCAGGTCGGTCCCCGCGCAGAATGCCCGGCCTGCTCCCGTCACCACCACCGCGCGCACGGCATCGTCGCGGTCGATCTCATCGAGGGCCTCGAAAAGATCGTCTATGCCGTTCTGCGTTATGGCGTTCAGCTTCGCTGGCCCGTCCAGCGTGATCGTCGCGACGCGTCCGTCCACCTCGCATTTGATTTTCGTGTCCACCGGATCTGCCCTTCCTTTCAGTTGACAAGTCTCGCATCCGCCATCAACGTCGGCTTGTCCGACAGTTAGACAAATTCAACGGCAAAAGCCATGACTCGCAGATTCGTTTCGCTGCAAAGAACGGGCAGCATCGCCACGATCACCTTCGATCGCCGCGAAGCTTTGAACGCGCTGACGCTGGACATGATCGAGGAGCTCGACGGGCTGCTGGCGCAGATCGACGGTGCGCCTGACATTTGCGCCGTGCTGCTGCGCGGCGAAGGCCGAGCCTTCATGGCCGGCGGCGATCTGGATTATCTGCGCGTCGCCGAAGACGCGCCGGCCGCCGCCGGCGCCACGATCCGTTCCCTGAACAAGACCATCCTGCGGCTGACGCGCCTGTCAAAACCGACGGTCGCCTGTGTCCACGGCGTGGTGGCGGGAGCCGGGCTCAGCATCCTCCTGGCTTGCGATATAGCGGTCGCCGCGCAGGATTGCCGCTTCGTCTACGCTTATGATGCCATTGCCGCGGTGCCTGATGGCGGCCTGTCGCACTTCCTGCCGCGGACGGTCGGCCTCGGCAGAGCCTTGAAATTCGCTTTCCTGGGAGGATACCTAACCGCGAGCGAGGCCGAGAGCATCGGGCTGGTCGCAATGACGGTCCCGGCATCGGAGCTGCTGCCGAGCGCAACGGCCGTCGCGGAACGGCTGTCCGGCCAGAATCGAGAGGCCCTGGTCCGCACGCGGCGGCTCTTGCGTGAAAATTTCGACAGGGCGCTGGAGGACCAGCTGGAGCAGGAGCGGGCCGCGTTCATGGCATGCGCCGGGACTGCCGCCTTCCACACCGCGATCGAGACGTTTTTTGCCGAGCGCGAAGCGCGAAAGCTGAAATCAGCTGGTCAGTGATCTGTCGATCTGGTTGTCGAGCGGCAGCTTCGCCATCAGCCAGCCCCGCTTCAGGTCTTCTATGTGCTTGGCGGCCCAGAGTTCAGCATGCTGGGGGTCGCGACGCCCCAGCGCCTCCACGATCTCCGTATGCGCCTTTATGAGGCGACCGGCAGCTTGGGGAAGCTGAGGCTGGATTTGTTCGAACGCGGGGTAAAGCAACCGGCCCACCGGCTCCCGGCACAAAAGCAGCGCATGATTGTGCGCGGCCTCCGACAGCAGCGTATGGAACTCCAGGTCGAGAATGCCTGGCGATTGCCCTCGCTCGACGGCCTGCTTCGTTGCCTCGAGATTCTGCTTGAGCGCGTCCAGTTCCGCCTCCGAGATGTTTTCGGCGGCGAGCCTGGCCGCGAGAGGCTCGAGCACCCGCGACACATCCCAAAGCTCTCCGAAGGTGACGGCGCGCATGACGAGCGCTCGCGTCGTGCGCGGTGTCAGATCCGAATGATCCGGTATCGTCACGAGGAGCCGCTTGCGCCCCTCGCGCCTGACCAGGCCGTCGCTTTCGAGCTGGCGAATGCCCTCGCGCACGGTCGAGCGGTTGACGCCGAATCGGGCGGCGAGCTCGACTTCGCTGGGCAACGGATCGCCAGGCCGCAGCGAGCCGGCAAGAATGTGCCGCCGCAATTCGTTCGACACGACCTGATATGCCGGCGGGACGCTCAATTTTTCGATTTTCAGCATTCTTACGCCTTTGGTGGCCGCAGTATCCGCAGTCGTCTTGCTCAAATCGCGGGCGACACGTCTTTCGCGGAACTCGCCGCTGCCCCGCGCATTTTCGCGGCCCTCAATTCGTCGCGAGCGATGCCGCGCAAATGAACCTCGTCAGGCCCGTCGATGTAGCGCAGCGCCCGGCCCCAAGTCCACAGAAATGCAAGCGGAGTATCCGAAGTCAATCCTTTTGCTCCAAAGACCTGCATTGCCCGGTCGGCAACTCTTGTCTGCAAACGAGCGGCAACTACTTTGATCGCCGATATTTCCCGTTTGGCGGCCTTGTTTCCGGCGACGTCCATAAGCCAGGCCGCCTTCAGGTTCAACAGTCGGGCCTGCTCGATCTCGATCCGGGATTCGGCAATCCAGTCCTGGATGTTGGCATTGTCCGCGAGGGATTTGCCGAAGGTGGATCGGCTGAGCGCGCGATCGCACATCAGTTCCAGGGCGAGTTCGCATTGGCCGATGGTGCGCATGCAATGATGGATCCGGCCCGGCCCCAGGCGGGCCGGAGCCATCATTG
>NZ_RZTO01000819.1:0-2669 GCF_003997225.1 Mesorhizobium sp. M2C.T.Ca.TU.002.02.1.1 | reverse complement strand
GTCTCGCGGGTCGGCGTCGCGCCGCCGGTCTTGGTCGCCTTGATCTGTTCGGCCCAGTCTGACGGCAATTGCGGCGCCAGAAAGCGGCCGAGATCGCGCACGGTGACGTCGAGCAGGCCCTTGGCGAAGTCGCGCGTGGTGTTGCAGCCGTTGAAGCGGGCACGCATGGCGTCGGCCTCGCGCTTGCGTTTGGCGAGCGTGGCGGCGCGCTCCGATGCCGGCACCACGAAGATCACCTGCTGCAGCATATATTCCGTCGCCGTCGGCTTGGCGCCGCCCTTGTCGAGCATGCGCCGCACGGCGTCCTGCTCGGTTACCGAGCCGCCTTCGCCGGAGCGGTAGCGTGCGCTGAGCGCCTGGTTCCAGGCCATCTGGGCGCGGATGAATTCCTTGAAATGCTCCTTGGTGACGCCCGATTGCGCCATGATCGCGTCCAGTCTCGCCAGCGGCATCTTGTTGCCTGAGGCGAAGCGCTGGTAGGCAGCGTCGACCTGCTGATCGGAGATGCGGATGCCGAGTCGCTTGGCTTCGGCCAGCCGCAGCGTCTGGTCGATCATCTCCTCCTTGGCATCGCCCTTCTTGTGCTGCAGCTTGAAGAAGGCGGTGCGGTGCGCGATGTCGCCGGAGGTGATCGGTATGCCGTTGACGACATACTTGATCTCAGCGGCGAAAGCAGGCTGCACGGCAGCCGTGACCGAAACCGAGGCCGCCGCCACCAGAAGCGCCAATCCCGCTGAAAACAGGTATTTCCTCATCTTACCTTCCCGATCTTTCCCCACCATGACGGCGCCGCGCGTCCTCCGAACGCCTGCGCCATGCAGTCGACCCCATGCCCGTCCTATGCGGCGAAACGATGTCGCCGACGCATGGCCCTGAGAATCAGGCCCATTCTCGAAGGATCACGCTCCAAATCAAGACCAAAGCCCCATCGGCGCGCGGGCCTGCCGCTTGGTCACTGGATGGTATCGACCGCGCTTGTTGACGAACCGAAATCGCCGAGCGTGCGGAACGACAGGTTGAAACCGATGTTCTGCGACACTTCCTTGGTGACGGTGTCACGCGTCTGCGAATACGTCATGATGTAGGTGAAGCAGGAATCGTTATAGGCGAAGCCGACACCGTCCTTGACCAGCACATTTGTCTGGAGGTCGTAGGTGCCCGTGCCGAACAGCCGCCAATTCTGCGCCAGATGCGTCGAGGCGCCCAGCGTGAGTTCGTGGCGGTCGGTGGTGAAGCCATAAAGCGGCTGCGCCTCGATGAAGGCATATTTGGCGCTGAGCGATATCGGCAGGCTGGAATAGGCTGCCTTCACTTCGGCGCGCCTGACCTCCCAGGTCTGCTCGTCGAAACGACCGCTCAGCGAGCCGGAGAAACCGCTCGGGCTGTTGAAGCCTACGAGGCCGACATAGTCCGAGGTCCGCTTGTCCAGGCCGGACTCTGCCCCGGCGTTGACGAGATCCGGTGCGGCAAAGGAGTTTTCGCCGGCGAGCTGGTAGGACTGGCCGAAGATGGCGTTCGTGGCCCAGCCATTGTCATAGGCGCCCGAGTACCTGAAGCCGACATTGGCGCGCGTGCCGCCTTCGATCCGGTCATAGCCGGAAAATTTATCGCGCTCGAACAGCGTCGTGGCGTCGAAGACGAAGCTCTGCGCGTCTTCGTTGGGGATGGCCAGTCCGCCGACATATTGTTCGTTCGGACGCACGAAGACCTGCGCGGTCGGCTCCAGGATGTGGCTGGAGCTAGGCATCGAGAACAGGAGCGGCCAACGCGCCTCGAGGCCGAGGGTGGCCATGTAGCGGGCGAGCGAGGAGCGCATGTCGACGTCTTCGCCCAGATTCGATCCCATCTGGTTGACGGCGGCGAGCGAAGCCGAATTGGCGTTGACGTAGCCGGCGTCGCCGCGGAAGGCGAGCAGTGGCGTCAGCTGCAGGCCGCCATCGGTGGTGAAGGTGCGCTTCCACTCGGCTTCCGCGCTCAGCCGGCTGGATTCGCCTTCGATGCCGCGCACATTGTTGATGGAAGTGTCATCGATCGGATTGGCCAGCACGGCGTCCAGCCGGTTGCGGCTGATCACGCGCGCGTTGACGTTGAACGACAACTGGCCCCCGGCCACCGAGGTGTCGGGGATATAGGCGTAGTCGAACGACGGCAGCACCCAGGGCTGCTTGGCGGAGCGCGACGTCGGATCGCTGGAGAGCGTGTCTTCCTGCACCTCGAAGCGCATGGCGCGAACGTCGAAATAATTGCGGTCGCTCAAGCCCGTCAGATAGATCGACGACTGGTGGACGAGGTCGCTATAGCCGTCGATGTTGTAGGTGCGCGAGAATTCCTTGTCGGTCTGCAGCAGCACGTCCCAGCCGAAATTCCAGCGCTCGTTGATGGCGAACTGGCCCTTGGTGCCCATCATGCCGCGGAACTTGTTCGGATCGCCGGGTTCGCCGGAATTCACATTGTGGACGCCGGAATCGATGAACGCATTGGGATCCTGCTGATTGATGCCGGCGATCTTCAGCGTGTACTGGCCGTTGTTGAAACGCTGGCGCCACTCGGCCTCGCCGAGGAAACCCTGCTTGGTATAGCCGCTGCCGGTGACGGTCAGGTCATAGGTCGGGGACAGGGCGAAATAATAGGGGACTTTGACGCCGACGCCGAGATGGTTGTTATAGACG
>NZ_RZTO01000818.1:0-2669 GCF_003997225.1 Mesorhizobium sp. M2C.T.Ca.TU.002.02.1.1 | reverse complement strand
CGCCTATGCCGCCGCATATGGCCGAGTCCGCGCCGAAATGCAAGGGGTCATGTTGCAATGCAGCAAAACGAGGGCGCTTGCGCTCCCCTGCCCTCGCCATTACCACAACTGACTTTATCCGTTTTGGGGACCAGCGATGAAAGACGTGCTGAAGGAACTCGAGCGCCGCCGCGAGATTGCCCGCATAGGCGGCGGCAAGGACCGCATCGAGGCACAGCACAAGAAGGGCAAGCTCACCGCCCGCGAGCGCATCGAGGTCTTCCTCGACGAGGGTTCGTTCGAGGAATTCGACATGTATGTCGAGCACCGCTCGACCGATTTCGGCATGGAGAAGACCAAGATCGCCGGCGACGGCGTCGTCACCGGCTGGGGCACCGTCAACGGGCGCCCGGTCTATATCTTCGCCAAGGATTTCACCGTGTTCGGCGGTTCGCTGTCGGAGGCGCATGCCGAGAAGGTCATCAAGGTCCAGGAAATGGCGCTGCGCAACCGCGCGCCGATCATCGGCCTCTATGACGCCGGCGGCGCGCGCATCCAGGAAGGCGTGGCCGCGCTCGGCGGCTATGCCGAGATCTTCCAGCGCAATGTGCTGGCCTCCGGCGTCATCCCGCAGATTTCGTTGATCATGGGGCCTTGCGCGGGCGGCGACGTCTACTCGCCCGCCATGACCGATTTCATCTTCATGGTGCGCGACACCTCCTACATGTTCGTCACCGGGCCGGACGTGGTGAAAACGGTGACCAACGAGACGGTGACCGCCGAAAGCCTGGGCGGCGCTTCTGTGCACACCACCAAATCCTCCATCGCCGACGGCGCCTACGACAACGACGTCGAGGCGCTGCTGCAAATGCGCCGGCTGGTCGATTTGCTGCCGGCATCCAACACGGCCGAGATTCCCGAGATCGAATGCTATCAGTCGGTCATGGATCACGACATGTCGCTCGACCGGTTGATCCCCGACAATGCCAACAAGCCTTATGACATCAAGGAACTGATCCTGAAGGTCGCCGACGAGGGCGATTTCTTCGAGATCCAGCAGAGCTTTGCCAAGAACATCGTCACTGGCTTCGGCCGCGTCGAGGGCCGCACAGTTGGTTTTGTCGCCAACCAGCCGATGGTGTTGGCGGGCGTGCTCGATTCCGATGCCAGCCGCAAGGCGGCGCGCTTCGTGCGCTTCTGCGACTGTTTCTCGATTCCGATCGTCACCTTCGTCGATGTGCCGGGCTTCCTGCCCGGCACCGCGCAGGAATATGGCGGGCTGATCAAGCATGGCGCCAAGCTGCTCTTCGCCTATGCCGAGGCGACCGTGCCGAAGATCACCGTCATCACCCGCAAGGCTTATGGCGGCGCCTATGACGTGATGGCATCGAAGCATTTGCGCGGCGACATGAACTATGCCTGGCCGACGGCGCAGATCGCGGTGATGGGGGCCAGGGGCGCGGTCGAGATCATCTACCGCAAGGACATCGGCGATCCGGAGAAAATCGCTGCTCATACAAAAACTTACGAGGATCGATTCCTGTCGCCCTTCGTCGCCGCCGAACGAGGCTATGTCGATGAGGTGATCATGCCGCATTCGACGCGGCGCCGCGTTGCGCGCGCCTTGCGCATGCTACGCAACAAGGACATGCAGAACCCCTGGAAGAAGCACGACAACATCCCGTTGTGAGCAGGCCTCCATCTGCCGAAAGGACGACAACCGCTAACATGAGCGCGGAGACGAAATGCGAATAACGCTTGCGGCCCAGGGCCTTATTCCGTGCAAGGGCTATGGCGGCATCCAGCGGCAGGTCGAATGGCTGACCACGGAAATGGTCAAGATGGGGCATCAGGTGACCTTGATCGCCGGCCCGGGATCGTCGCATCCGATGTGCGAGGTTCGCCACGCGGTGACCAATGACGAGTGCCGCGCGGCTGTGCCCAAGGATACCGACATCGTCCATCTCCACGCCTGGAAGGTCGAAGTTCCGTTTCCGACGCTCAACACCGAGCGCGGCCATCTGCCGGATTACCCGAGGCCGCAGCCGAACTGGAGCTTCATCAGCGCCCGCCATGCCGAGCTGCATGGTCGCAAGACCTTCGTCTACAACGGCTTTCCGGTGGATGCCTATCGCCTGGCGCCGTCGAAGAACGACCATCTGTTTTTCATGGCGGCCATTGCGCGAGCCGGAAAGGGCCTCAACCGGGCGGTGGACCTGGCGAAAAAGTATGATTTCAAGCTCGATATCGCCGGCGGCTCGCGCTGGAAGCTGCTCGGCCGCAGCAAGACGCGCCGCGAGGGCGTGTTCTTCAAGAGCCTGTCGTCGCGCTTCCGCTACCACGGCATGGTCGACGGCGAGCCGAAGGTGCGCCTGCTGGGTGAGACCAAGGCCTTTCTGAACCCGATTTCCTGGGAAGAGCCCTTTGGCAATGCGCCGGTCGAATCCATGCTGTGCGGCACGCCGGTCTTGACCACGGCGCGCGGCGCGCTGCCCGAAACCGTCGATGCCGATACCGGCCGCTTCTTCGACACGGATGAGGAGTTCGCGCGCGGTTTCGGTGAAATCGCCGGTTTGCCGGCGCAAAGATGCCGCGAATCCGCGGCAGACCGGTTTCCGATTCAGAAAGCCGCCAAAGCCTATCTGGAGCTCTACCGCCGCATTCTTGATGGCGAAGCGCTTCCGTGAGAC
>NZ_RZTO01000817.1:0-2671 GCF_003997225.1 Mesorhizobium sp. M2C.T.Ca.TU.002.02.1.1 | reverse complement strand
CTGTGAGACTTCGTTTATCTGATCTTCAATTGCTGGAATTGCAGTGTGCTCGGCACAAACGCCTCCTAGCCAGAACGACTGCTGATTGGGTGGATCGTATTTCACTTCATCGTAATACAACAGGTACATCGGCCCGCCACTTTGATCATTCGAATCGACTCTATCCTTCCTCAACCGCTAATGTATCGCGGTGGACTCGCGAGCCAAAGTGACTCCTACGTGATTATGTGGAACCAAATGAGAACGGATGCCGCCCGAAACCCGCCGCTCAGCCTAACATCAGCCTAACATTCAGCGGCTAACATCGTGGTAACGCATTGGAACGATTGGAGGGTCCGTTAACCTTTTGTTAACTATTCGCCCGGCACCCTTTAACCATTGAGTAAGGATTCGCCTGGACGTGACCTTCGCCGCCCCCCTGCACAACAAATCGATCCGCTTTCGCGCCCGTTCCTTCGTCGCTTTCACGCTGACGCCGGAGGCGCCGATCGCCGACTGGCTGGAGGGGCTGGATCACTGGATCGCCAACTCGCCGGGCTATTTCAACGGGCGCCCGGTGGTGCTGGATCTGAACGTCCTGCAGCCGGGACCGGAGGAGCTTGCTGCACTTGTCGGCGTGCTCGGCTCGCGCGGCATCCGCGTCTACGCCATCGAGCTCGAAGGCGCCGAGCTCGGGCCTGAGCTGCCGCCGCTCCTGGCCGGCGCCAAGGAGGCGACGGCCGAGGGGCTGCTGGGCCGGGCCGCGCGCAAGGCGCGGGCGGAGGAACTGGAAGCCGCCGCCGGGGAGCGGGTCCAGGCCGCCCAGATGACGCAGTTGGCCGCAGAGGCGCCGCAGGCGGAAGTTTCCCCGATAGAGATGTCCGCCGACGAGCCGGTGGACCCCGAGCTGGCAAGGCTGGAGGCGGTCCGGATCGAGCCGGCGCAGAACGATGCGGCCCAATCCAGGTCAACGAATGCGGGGCAGGGCGCGGCGGAGATGCCGGCCGCCGCCGGCACTCTGATGATCAAGGCGCCGATCCGCTCGGGACAGTCGGTCTTCCACCCGCATGGCGACGTCATCGTGCTTGGCTCGGTCGCGTCCGGTTCCGAAATCGTCGCCGGCGGCTCGATCCATGTCTATGGCACGCTGCGCGGCCGCGCGATCGCGGGCTCGGAAGGCAACATTTCGGCGCGCATCTTCTGCCGCAAGAACGAGGCCGAGCTGCTCGCCGTCGACGGCTGGTACACGACCGCAGAGGAGATGGAAGGCGTCTCGCGCGGCAAGGCCGTGCAGGCCTTCCTCGACAACGATGCGCTCTGCGTGGTGCCGCTGGGCTGAGTTTTTGGGGCCGGCAAGCTTCGGGCCGGTTTCGCGTGCAATTGTTCCCGAGAGTCCGTCGTGTCCAACACGGGCGGGCCCGACATAAAAACGCCAACGGAGGCTGGATGAATATGGGCAAGGTAGTCGTGGTCACATCGGGAAAGGGGGGCGTCGGCAAGACGACCTCGACGGCCGCGCTCGGCGCCGCCGTGGCCAAGACCGGCAAGAAGGTGGCGCTGGTCGATTTCGACGTCGGCTTGAGAAACCTTGACCTCATCATGGGCGCCGAGCGCCGCGTGGTGTTCGACCTCGTCAACGTCATCCAGGGCACGGCAAAGCTGTCGCAGGCGCTGATCCGCGACAAGCGGCTGGAGACGCTTTACCTGCTGCCGGCCTCGCAGACGCGCGACAAGGACGCGCTGACCGAGGAGGGCGTGGCCGAGGTTATCGCAAGGCTGCGTTCGGTGTTCGACTATGTCTTCTGCGACAGCCCGGCCGGCATCGAGCGCGGCGCGCAGCTTGCCATGCGCTTCGCCGACGAAGCGGTCATCGTCACCAACCCGGAAGTGTCGTCTGTGCGCGACTCCGACCGCATCATCGGCCTGCTCGACGCCCGCACCATGAAGGCGGAGCAGGGCGAACTGATCCAGAAGCATGTGCTGGTCACCCGCTATGACGCCTCTCGCGCCTCGCGCGGCGAGATGCTGTCGATCGACGACGTGCTGGAGATTCTGTCCACCCCGCTGCTCGGCATCATCCCGGAAAGCCAGGATGTGCTGCGCGCCTCTAACCTCGGCTCCCCGGTGACGCTGTCGGAGCCGATCAATTCCGCCGCGAAAGCCTATCTCGAAGCGGCAAGACGCCTGGAAGGCGAGGACCTGCCGGTGGTCGTCCCCTTCGAACGCAAGGGCTTCCTCGACCGGCTTCTCGGAAGGAGGGCCGCATGAGCATCCTCGACCTCTTCAAGCGGCGCACAAGCGCGCCGGTGGCGCGCGAGCGGCTGCAGCTGCTGCTCGCCTATGAGCGCCAAAGCCGCGGCCAGCCGGACCTCGTCTCCATCCTGCGCGAGGAGATCATGGCGGTCATTGCCAAGCATGTGCAGATCGACCAGGACTATCTCCAGGTCTCGATGGATCGCGGCGCGACCATGTCGACGCTCGAGATCGACATCCAGATCCCCAACAAGAGCGCTGTGCCGCTCGCCATGGCTGGGTGAGAAGCACTGGTTCCTCTCCCTCGCCAAAGTGTTTGTGCTGGAGACAAGGTGGACGGGTGTTCGGGGACATGGTGGACACTTTTGTTCATCATGAACTGACGGGTTGTTTTTGTTGTTTGGCCTGTGGACCCTGTGGGCAACGCTCAGCGTTGTCC
>NZ_RZTO01000816.1:0-2674 GCF_003997225.1 Mesorhizobium sp. M2C.T.Ca.TU.002.02.1.1 | reverse complement strand
CTCCGCCTGTGCCGGCTTTCCAAAAATTTCGCCGATCATCGCTTGCAAGGCAATCCCATATGTGAAAATATTATTCACAAAAGAAAATTGACGGGAGGAAAGCGATCATGCGTCTCGCCATCCGGCATTGTGCCCGGAACCGCCTTGCAGGCCGCATCGGAAGCTTCCGGAGCGGATCATGAGCGCATTCTCGCCGACCGTCGGTATCGCCTCGACGCATCCCACCGACATGCCCGAGGCGCATGCCGAAATCCCCGTTTGGAACTCGGAAAACTGGTTCTACGAGGACTGGCAGCCCGGTCACAAAATCCGCTCGCTTCGCCGCACCATCGCCGAGGGCGAAAGCCATATGTTCAATACGCTGGTGCTGGATATCCACCCTTACGTGCAGGACCAGATGTTCGCCGAGAGGCAAGGCATCTTCGGCCGGCGGCTGGTGGCCGGCGCCTTCGTGTTTTCGGCTGGGCTCGGCCTCGTCGCCACCAACTGCCTCAACGCCTTTTCCTATGGCTACGACAAGCTTCGCTTCATCAAGCCGGTCTTCATCGGGGACACCATCTATTCGATCCGCACCAACCTCGACAAAAAGCCTCGCTACCAGGATATGGGCCTGATCCGCGCCAGCTACGAAGTCTTCAAGGGTGAAGGAGAGCTCGTGCTCTACTGCGAGCATCTGCAGACGGTGAAATACAAGAACCCGGCCGATTTCGTCGGCAAGACAGAGAAGTGAACCGTGGCCGCTGACAAAGAACTTCCGCTGACCGGCCTCGTCGTCGTCGACATGAGCCAGTTCCTGTCGGGCCCCTACTGCTCGCTGCGTCTGCTCGACCTCGGCGCGCGCGTCATCAAGATCGAGCGGCCTGACGGCGGGGACCTCTCGCGCCGGCTCTATCTCAGCGACACTGAGATCGGCGGCGATTCAACCATTTTCCACGCCATCAACCGCGGCAAGGAGAGCCTCGCCGTCGACCTCAAGAACGAGGCCGATCTCGCCATGCTGCGCGCGCTGATCGCCAAGGCCGACGTGCTCATCCAGAACTTCAGGCCGGGCGTTATCGAGCGGCTCGGCCTCGACTACGAGCATGTCAGCACGATCAACCCCCGGCTGGTCTACGCCTCGATCAGCGGCTATGGCGAGGACGGCCCCTGGGTGAAGCGCCCTGGCCAGGACCTGCTCGCCCAGGCGCGTTCCGGCGTCATGTGGCTGAACGGCGACGAGGACCAGGGGCCGGTGCCGTTCGGCCTGGCCATCGCCGACATGCTGGCGGGCGCGGCCTGCGCGCAGGGCATCCTCGCCAAGCTGGTCCGGCGCGGCATCACCGGTCAGGGCGGCCATGTCGAAACCAGCCTGCTCGAGGCGCTGGTCGATTTCCAGTTCGAGGTGCTGACCACGCATCTCAATGACGGCCGCCGCCTGCCCAAGCGCTCGTCCTTCCGCAGCGCGCATGCCTATCTCTCGGCGCCTTACGGCGTCTATCCAGCCAAGGACGGCTATCTGGCGATCGCCATGACGCCGATCCCGAAGATTGCGGATCTGCTTGAACTGCCCGAGCTCGGTCCGTTCCGCGACAAACCCGCGACCTGGTTCACCGCCCGCGATGAGATCAAGGCGATCATCGCCAGGCGCATCGCCGAAAAGACCATCGACGAGTGGCTGGCCGTGCTCGAGCCCGCCGACGTCTGGTGCGCCAAGGTGCTGACATGGCCGGAGCTGATGGAGAGCGACGGCTTCAAGACGCTCGACATGCTGCAGACCGTGACGCGCGAGGACAATGTCTCGATCCTCACCACGCGTTCGCCGCTGCGCGTCGACGGCGCGCGCGCCAAGGTGGATCGCGCCGCCCCGCGCATCGGCGAGCACAGCGAGAAGATCCGCGCGGAGTTCGGCCTGTGAGCGGCGTTTCCTTGAAAGGCATGACCTGGAGCCATCCGCGCGGCTACGACCCGATGGTGGCGTGCTCGGCGCTTTGGCGGGAAAAGACCGGCGTCTCGATCGAATGGGAAAAGCGCTCGCTGCAGGATTTCGAGTCCTTCCCGGTGGAGGAGCTCGCCCGCGCCTATGATCTGATCGTCATCGACCACCCGCATGTCGGCCAGATCACCGCCGAGAAATGCCTGGCGCCGCTCGATGTTCCCGGACGCGAGGCGGAGCGCGAGGCGCTGGCCAGAGGAAGTGTCGGCAAATCCTATCCGAGCTACACCTGGCAAGGCCGGCAATGGGCTTTCCCGATCGATGCCGCGACCCAGGTTCAAGCCTGGCGGCCGGATCTGATCGAGGCAGCGCCCACGATCTGGACCGAAGTGCTGGCGCTTGCCGAGCAGGGCCGGGTGCTCTTGCCGCTCAGGCCGCCGCATTCGCTGATGTGCTTCTACACCCTTGCCGCTGATCTCGGCCGGCCCTGCACGGTCGACGGTTCTGCCGACCTTGTCGATGGCGAGACCGGCGAAACCGCTTTCGAGATGCTGCGTGAAATTGCGATGCTCGTCGATCCCGCATGCGTGACGATGGATCCGATCGCCGTGTTCGAGAAAATGGCCGAGCCCGGTTCGCGCATCGCCTGCGCGCCGCTGATCTACGGCTATGTTCCCTATGCGGTGGCGGGCTTCCGCCCGCGCCGCCTCGCCTTCGCCGACATGCCGGTCGCCGGCGGCAACGGCCCGGTCGGCTCCGCGC
>NZ_RZTO01000815.1:0-2681 GCF_003997225.1 Mesorhizobium sp. M2C.T.Ca.TU.002.02.1.1 | reverse complement strand
GGTGCAGCTCGCCGGCGCTCTCGAGCGCGGCCATATCTTCACCGACCGCATCCTGCATCTGCGCGGCCGCCAGGAAACGCTGCTTCTGGGCGCGGCCACCATGCACGGCATCCTGCAGCGCCTGTTGAAGGGCGTGTCGGTGGTGACGCGGCCGCGACTTTCGCATCTCGCCTATGCCGGCTCGAAGAAGCTCACCCGGCTGCCGCGGCGCACCGCGATCGTCGCCTTCTCGGCCGACGAGGTCTATGCCATCGCCGAGCTGATCCGCCGCCAGCAAGGGGGCGCGGCCGTCGTGCTCGGCGCGCTCTCGCCGCGCACCCGCAACGCCCAGGTCGAGATCTTCCAGTCCGGCGACGTCGACTATCTCGTCGCCACCGACGCCATCGGCATGGGGCTGAACCTCGACCTCGAGCATGTCGCCTTCGCCCAGAACCGCAAGTTCGACGGCTACCAATACCGCAACCTGACCGCCGCCGAGCTCGGCCAGATCGCCGGCCGCGCCGGCCGGCATCTGCGCGACGGCACGTTCGGCGTCACCGGCCAGGTCGATCCGTTCGACGAGGATCTGGTCGCCAAGATCGAGGCGCACGACTTCGACCCGGTGAAGGTGCTGCAGTGGCGCACCGCCGATTTCGACTTTTCCAGCCTCGATGCGTTGAAGCGCTCGATCGAGGCCAATTCGCCTGTCGAAGGGCTGACCCGGGCGCTGCCGGCCGTGGACGCGCAGGCACTGGAGCATCTATCGAAGGACGGCGACATCCGCGCTCTGGCCACCAGCAAGGAGCGCGTCGCGCTGCTGTGGGAAGCCTGCGCGCTTCCCGACTACCGCAAGATCGCGCCGGCCCAGCATGCCGACCTCATCGCCTCCATCTATATGGACCTTGCGCGCCGTGGCCATGTCGATGAGAATTACATGGCCGAGCAGGTGCGGCGCGCCGACACGACGGACGGCGATATCGACACGCTGTCGCACCGGATCGCGCAGATCCGCACCTGGACTTTCGTCTCCAACCGGCCGGGCTGGCTGGCCGATCAGCTACACTGGCAGGAAAAGACGCGCGAAATCGAAGACAGATTGTCGGATGCGCTGCATGAGCGGTTGACGAAACGCTTCGTAGACCGCAGGACTTCCGTCCTCATGCGGCGCCTTAGAGAAAATACCATGCCTGAAGCCGAAATCAGCCCTACCGGAACCGTCCTCGTCGAAGGCCATCACGTCGGCGAGCTGCAAGGGTTCCGCTTCACCGCCGACCAGAGCGCCGGCGGCGAGGATGCCAAGGCGGTGCGCACCGCCGCCCAGAAGGCGCTCGCTGCCGAGTTCGACGCGCGCGCCGAACGCTTTGCCGCCTGCGCCAATGGCGACCTGGCGCTCGGCTCCGACGGCATCTTACGCTGGATCGGCGCGCCGATCGGCACGCTGGTCGCCGGCGACGAGGCGCTGAAGCCGCGCTTGGTGTTGCTTGCCGACGAGCAGCTCAACGGCCCTGCCCGCGACAAGGTCGCGGCGCGCGCCGAGCGTTTCGTCAATTTCCAGATCGAGTCGCTGTTGAAGGCGCTGGTCGACTTGAAGAATGCCGACCAGATCACCGGCATCGCGCGCGGCATCGCCTTCCAGCTGGTCGAGCATTTCGGCCTGATCAACCGCCGCGACATCGCGGAAGAGATGAAGTCGCTCGACCAGGAAGGCCGCGCCGCGTTGCGCCGCCTCGGCGTGCGCTTCGGCGCCTACCATGTCTTCGTGCCGGCGCTGATCAAGCCGGCGCCGGCGGGACTGGTGACGCTGCTGTGGGCGCTCAAGAACGACGGCAAGGACAAGCCGGGCTTCGGCGACGTGGTGCATGCGCTGGCCTCCGGCCGCACCTCGGTGGTCATCGATCCGGCCTTCGACAAGACTTTCTACAAGCTCGCCGGCTACCGCAATCTCGGCCGCCGCGCCGTGCGCGTCGATATCCTCGAACGGCTTGCCGACCTCATCCGCCCGGCGACCAACTGGAAGCCCGGCCTCGGCCAGCGTCCGGACGGCGCCTATGACGGCCACGCCTTCATGGTGACGCCGCCGATGATGTCGATCCTCGGCGCCACGGCCGACGACATGGAGGAAATCCTCAAAGGTCTCGGCTATCGCTCCGAGGCAAAGCCTGCCGCCGAGGTGAAGGCGAAGCTCGACGCGCTGGACGACGCCGCCCGCGAAGCAGCCGCGGCCAAGCTCGCCGCGGAAGAAGCGGCGCGCGCCAGTCAGGCCGCGGCGGCAGCAGCCGCCGATGCCGTTGCCGAAGCCTCGACTGCCGAGGTTTCGGAAACGGCAAACGAAGCGCAAACCACGGAAGCGATGGCGGACGCCGGGACAGAGCCCGCTACGGAGATTGGCGTAGAGCCGGTGTCGGAAGAGCAGCCCCAAACCGAGACTGTCGAAGACGCCGTAACCGCAACAGAGCCGATGGCGGCTGAGGCTCCCACCTCCCCCTCGATGGGGGAGGTCGCGGCGCGAAGCGACGCGGGTGGGGGTGACGGCGCTGACGACGGAGATGGCACCAACATCACCAACGCTGGCGCTCCCCCCGCCCCGGCGCTGCGCGCCGACTCTCCCCATGAGGGGGAGGGTAACGCCACCGCCGGCGAGCCCTCGGCCGAAGCCGAGGAACCGAAGCCTGTCCTTCTGTGGCGCCAGGCGCGTTTCGATC
>NZ_RZTO01000814.1:0-2688 GCF_003997225.1 Mesorhizobium sp. M2C.T.Ca.TU.002.02.1.1 | reverse complement strand
GCAAGAGGCCGCCGCCCCGCCAGCTGCCCGCCCAGAACCCCGCCATAGGCGCCGACAAGCAGCGCCTGCTTGACCGCCTCCGGATCGAGCTCGGCGATCGGGCCGCGCGTGCGGCCGCTGGCGTTGAAGACGGCGATTTCGAGGGGGCCAGCCTTGTCGGCCGCCTCGAACAGCCGCTCGACGGAAGCCGGGTCCGACACGTCGGTTTCCACGGCCACCGCGCCCGTTTCCTTCAGCAGCGCGGCAAGCTTGTCGACATTGCGCGCGGCAAGAACGACGCGGAAACCTTCCTTGGCGAGAAGCCGCGCCAGCGAGGCGCTTAAGCCTGAGCCGGCGCCCGCGATCACTGCAACATTGGCTGCCATGGCCTTTCCTCCGGATAGCTCGATATCGGATCCGCAGGCTCGCGCCTTCGGCGGCAAGAGGCAAGAACGTGGTTGCTCGATTTTCGTCCTTTGGCGCAAAAGGCGGCCGGCATAGAGCGGTTCGCCGTTTCACGGAAGCGGCGAACCGCTCTATCTTCTTGTTTTCACGCAATTCCGGACGGAAAACCGCTCACACTTTTCCTGGAATTGCTCTAGGCGCGGTGAAAGACTTGCCTGCCGCGCCGATCCGTCCGACACGTGGTTGGACGACGATTCGGGGACAAGATCATGGAACCAATCTGGGCCGTCGGCCTGATGACCGGCACGGTGCTCGACGGCAATATCGACGTGGCGCTGATCAAGACGGACGGCGAGCGCATCGCCGACACCGGCACGTATACGCTGGCCCCCTACCCGCGATCGATCCGCGCCCTGCTCGAAGAGACGCTGCGCCAGGCGCGCGCCTGGAATTTCGAGGGACCGGAGCCGGCGATCTTCCGCGAGGCGGAGGAGGCGCTGACGCGGGCGCAATCGGCGGCGGTCAAGGCTCTGGTCGAGAGCCAAGGCATGAGCATGGCCGATATCGGCATCGTCGGCTTCCACGGCCAGACGGTGCTCCACCGCGCGCCGCAGCCGGGACGGATCGGCCGCACACGCCAGCTTGGTGACGGCGAACTGATGGCCTCGCTGCTCGGCACCAAGGTCGCCTATGACTTCCGCTCGGCCGATGTCGCGGCTGGCGGGCAAGGCGCGCCTTTGGCGGCCGCCTATCACGCGGCGCTGCTCAAGGCGGCCGATGTCAGCGGCGATACCGCCGTGCTCAATCTCGGCGGCGTCGGCAACATCACCTGGTGGGACGGCAAGGGCGATATCGTCGCCTTCGACACCGGGCCGGCCAACGCGCCGGTCAATGATTTCATCAAGGCGAAGGGCCTCGGCGAGATGGACCGCGACGGCAGGCTGGCGGCCGCCGGCAAGGTCGACGAGGAACGGCTCGTCAGGCTCTTGCAGCATCCGTACCTGACGAAGCCCTATCCGAAATCGCTCGACCGCTTCGACTTCACCGCGGCGATGGCCGAAGGACTCGGACCCGAAGACGGCGCGGCGACGCTGACGGCCTTCACGGTGTCGGCCGTCGGCAAGGCGCTCGACCTGTTGCCGCGCCGGCCGAAGCGGCTGGCGGTCAGCGGCGGCGGCCGCCACAATCCGACGATGATGGCGATGCTCGAAAGCCGCGCCGGCGTCGAAGTCGTGCAGGCCGAGACGCTTGGATGGAAGGGCGACGCGGTGGAGGCGGAATGTTTTGCTTTCCTCGCCGTGCGCGTGCTGCGCGGCCTGCCGATCAGCTTTCCGAGCACCACAGGCGCGCCAGAGCCGATGCGTGGCGGAAAGCTTGCGGGGTAGTTCCTTAACACAGAAGTTTTGACCGGTTGGTTAGTGTGCGTTGGCAGATCCCAGGTCTTGGCGATTGGCCGGGACGCCTATCGCGGTCGTCATCCACGGGCGGAGCAAGGAGCGAAGCGACGCGCGCAGACCCGAGGATCCATGCCGTGACCTGGAAGCGCCGCGGCGGTCCAGAAATTCCGCACCGTTGCATACTTCGGTCCAGGCAACGGAATGGCAACTGTGTTCATGCGAATGCGGTTTTGTCGCGAATGATAGCGTTGAGGACGACCAAGAGCTTCCTCGCGACGGCGATGATAGCCAGCTTTTTGGAGCCTGATCGGGCGGCAAGGGCGGCATAGAAGGACTTGAACCGGTCACAGGTTCTGATGGCCGTTAGGGCTGCCATGTAAAGGGCCCGGCGCACGCGTGATCGCCCGCCCTGGATTTGGCTCCTGCGGTTGAGCTTGCCGCTTTTGTTGTCGAACGGGGCAAGGCCGACCAGCGCCGCGATCGCCTTGGGTGAGCGCTTGCCGAGCTCGGGCAGGAGCGCCAGCAGCGAGAGCGCCCCGACTTTGGAGACACCGGGCACGGAGACCATCAGCGCATGGTCGCGAGCGGCATCCTGGTTTTGACGAATGACTTCGGCAATCCGGCTCTCGAGCGCCTTGATGCGCGTGTCGAGGTCGGCGATCAGGTCTTTGAGGCTGGTGATAACGATCTCATTGAAGGTCTCGGCGAGTTGCTTCTTCAGCGTTGCCCGCATCTCGACCAGTTGATCGCGGTGGCCGGCAAGCGATTGAAGCTGCTCGACTTCTTCGCGCGGCGCCGGCTCAGCTTCAGGCTGATAACGACGGCCGTAGTCGCTCAGCATCCTGGCATCGAGAGGATCGGTCTTGGCGCGTCGTCTCGTCGACTTGGCATAGTGGTGGGTGTGCGC
>NZ_RZTO01000813.1:0-2694 GCF_003997225.1 Mesorhizobium sp. M2C.T.Ca.TU.002.02.1.1 | reverse complement strand
GGCCGCAACCGTCAGCGCCTCGATGAAGTGGAAGACATAGGCCGGGCCGGAGCCGGAGACGGCCGTCACCGCGTCCATGAGGCCCTCGTCGTCGATCGCCGTCACGACGCCGCTGGCCGAAAGCAGTTCGGCAACGAAGCGCCGGACATCGTCGGAGACCAGCGGGTTGGAAAACACCACCATCATGCCTTTGCCGATCGCCGCCGGCGTGTTCGGCATGCAGCGGATGACCGGCGCGAGCTCGCCCAGGATTTCCTCGAAGGTGGCGACCGGCGTGCCGGCGGCAATGCTGAGAAAACTGGTCCTGCCGTCGCCGAAGTGCTTGTACTGCGCCGTCACCTCGCGGATCACCTGCGGCTTCACGGCGATGACGACGAGATCGGGCACGGCATTGGCCGGGATGGCTGAAGCCTCCGCCGCGGTCCGGCAGCCGAGATGTTCGGCGCGCTGGCGCAATTCGGCATTGGGTTCGACCACGAACACCGCTTGCGGCTCGAGCTTGGCGGATTTCAGCCAGCCCGAGAGCATGGCGTAACCCATATTGCCGCAACCGGCGAGAACCAGCCTGATCGTCATGAAAACCTCCGAGAAGAAGGCTTCCTTAGACAATTGCGGAGCGCAGGAAAAGTCCAGCTGCGAGAGATCGACTGTCCAGAATTAGTGGGAGACGCGAACCGGGATCGGCCGCAGCGAGACTTGTCTCAGGCCCAGCACGCCCAGCACGAAGAACAGCCAGACGGGATCGCCGCGGTGGAAGAAGAAGCTTTCCAGGAAAGCGTTCAGTGCCGTGAACAGCACCACCATCATGAAGAAGTCGCCAAGGAAGATGTTTTCCTTGCGCGCCGGGATGCGCATGTAATCGCGCAAGGGCGCGATCAGGAAGGTGTAGACGGCGACGCACAGCGCCGGGATGCCCATCAGCACGGCGATGTCGAGATAGCCGTCATGGCCGTGCACAATGGTGCGGATGTCCCAGGGGCGGTCGAAGGGCTGGTCCTGATTGAGCAGCAGCGGCGTCCCCCAGAAGCTTTCGTAGCCGTAGCCGGTCCATGGTTTCTTCGCCAACATCTCGCCGGCGAACTCCCAAAGCGTTGTGCGTCCCGTATAGGTGAGGTCGGGGAAATAGATCGCCGCCAGATGTTTCACCGGCGCGATGAAGACGATGCCGAGCGTGCCGACAGCGGTCGCGACGATCGCCAGCGCGAACAGGATCGGCGTGCCGAGGCGCATGCCGATGAGGCTGGGCAGCACGACGATCATGATGGAGAACGGCACCAGCCCGGCCGTCGTCTTGGAGCCGGTGTGGAGCATGAACACCATCGCCGCGCAGAAGATACCGGCGCCCCACCAGCGCTGGCCGCGCCGGAACAGATAGAGCCCGGCGAAGCTGAAGCAGGCCATGACCGGCCCGGCGATGTTCTTGTGGGTGAAGACGCCGCGCCACAGGCCCGCATGCTCCGGCTCCTGCGAGTCGGCGGTGTGCAGCGCCTCATGCGGGAAGACGACCAGGCCGACATAGGAAAGGCCGACCACCACGACGGCGGTGAAGATGATCACCCTGGCGAAGGAGTCGGCGTCGCGCGGCAGCACCAGGATCGTCGCCATGGTGATGATGCCGATCATGGTGAAGGAGGCGGCGCGCATCGCCGCGGGCGGATCGGTGGCGAGCACCACCGACAGGAAGAAGAACCCCAGCATCAGCGCCCAGGAGGGGCTGACCAGCGAGCGCACCACGCGCGGGTCGGCGAAGGCGAGCAGCGAGAAGATGGAGATCGCGCCGAGCGAGCCGAAGCCTAGCTGGTTGACGATGTCGCCGCCGTCGCCGGTCAGTTCCGCGCCCGCCGGCTGGAAGGGCCGGAACGAGATCATGATGACGGTGAACAAGAGCGCGGCGACAGCCGTCGCCACACCTTCCCTGGTGAAGGCGGCGCCGAGCGGCGCGCGCTCAATTCTTCTCAGGCTGCCGATACTGCTCATTGGCATATCCGAATTCGGCAAGCACCCGGCCGAGCGCGACATAGACCGGGTAGAGGCTAGTCGTCAGCGAGCCGGTGCGCGCCAGCCGGACGGCGCCACGCAGCGGCGAAGCGGCGAGCAGCGCCAGGCTTTTGAGGAAAACCTTGAGGCCGGCAAACGGCGTGCCGGCCCGCTTTTTCTTTTCGACAAGCGTCGAGATCACGCCGTTGCGCAAGGATCGGGCGCGGATCCAGTCGGCCTCGACGCGCCTGGCCGGCACGGTCTCCTTGACCTTTGCCTCGGCGCACCAGCCGAGCACGAAGCCCTTCTGCGCGGAACGGCTGAGGAAGTCGGAATCGCCGCCACCCATGAAATTGAACCTGAGATCGAGGAAGGGCGGCCCCATGGCCTTGAGCACGTTGCGCCCGACCAAAAGGTTACCGGACGAATAGAGCGCCGGCACCCGGCCTGTTTCCCGATAGGGCGGCGCAAAGACCGGATGTTCGGCCCATCGGGCATGCGCGGCATCGGCAAAGACGGGCACCTGCGGGCCGCCGACAATGTCGGCTTGAAGCGTCTCCGCGGCGCCACACATGCGCTCCAGCCAGTCGGGCTCGGCGATCTCGTCGTCGTCGATGACCAGCAGGTGGCGAAAATTGGGAAACTGCAGGATCGCCGTCTGCCAGCCGGCATTATAGGCGCTGCAATTGCCGCGCTCATGCGCGATGATCACCAGGC
>NZ_RZTO01000812.1:0-2695 GCF_003997225.1 Mesorhizobium sp. M2C.T.Ca.TU.002.02.1.1 | reverse complement strand
CCGGATTGGCCGCCGGAAAACATCGAAGACCTCGCCAAGCGTTACGAAGACCAATATTGAGCATGAATTCCAAGGATCGGCGGCGAGAGCCGCTCGATCCGACGGTCATGCGGAAAACCATCAGAGGCCGTGGCCTCTTGAACAACTGAAGAAGGAAAAGAGCCATGCGCCACGGTTTCAAGGGCCGTCGCTTCGCCCGCAGCATCAGCCATCGCAAGTCGATGTTCGCCAACCTTGCCGTGTCTCTGATCGAGCACGAGCAGATCGTCACCACCCTGCCGAAGGCGAAGGACCTGCGTCCGATCGTCGAGAAGCTGGTGACGCTCGGCAAGCGCGGCGACCTGCACGCCCGTCGTCAGGTCATCGCCCAGATCGGCAACGAGCCGGTCGTGAAGCGCCTGTTCGACACGATTGCGCCCCGTTACGCGCAGCGCAACGGCGGTTACCTGCGCATCATGAAGGCGGGCTTCCGCAAGGGCGACAACGCCGCCATGGCGGTCATCGAGTTCGTCGATCGCGACACGTCGGCCAAGGGCGCCGCCGACCGCGCCCGCCTCGAGGCAGAGGGCGCCAATGAGGAAGCCGCGGCCGCCTGAGGCTCTGCGTTTTCGTCAATGACTTCAAGGGGCCTACGGGCCCCTTTTGCATTTGGAAGAGGTTGGGCAGAGCGAGCGGAATTTCACGTCTGGGCTCACGCTTTTGCGCGACAAGTGTCGCATTTGTGTGCATTAGCCTTTCATTCTGCACAATCGTCGGGACAATGGCGCCCGATCTGGAGGATTCGGAATGCACCTCAAACGACTGTTTCTTGTTGCCGCGCTGGCCGTTTTCGCCGCGGCACCGGCCGCAAGACAGGCTTTTGCCGAGGATGCCGCCAAGCCGGCCGATCCGGGCCTCTCCGATGTGCTGACCGATCTGCTGCATGGCGTCGAGGGCGAGAACGGTACGTCCGGGCCCGACAAACGCGTGCCGTTCGGCCGCGAGGAGGTGCAGCTCTCCTTCGCGCCGCTGGTCAAGCAAACGGCCCCGGCCGTCGTCAATGTCTATGCCTCGCAGACCGCCAAGGTGACCTCGCCCTTCGAGGGCGATCCCTTCTTCGAGGAGTTCTTCGGACGCGCCCAGCCGCGCGCGCAGTCCTCGCTGGGCTCCGGCGTGCTGGTCGATCCGAGCGGCGTCATCGTCACCAACTTCCACGTCATCAAGGACGCCGACGAGGTGAAGGTGGCGACCGCGGACGGACGCGAATTCACCTCCAAGGTCATGCTCAAGGACGAGACGCTCGATCTCGCCGTGCTCAAGATCTCGGCCGACAAGCCGTTCCCGGTGATCGCCATTGGCGATTCCGACGCGCTTGAGGTCGGCGACCTGGTGCTCGCCATCGGCAACCCGTTCGGCGTCGGCCAGACCACCACCAGCGGCATCGTCTCGGCGCTCGCCCGCAGCCACATCGGCGTCTCGGATTCCGGCTATTTCATCCAGACCGATGCGGCCATCAATCCCGGCAATTCGGGCGGCGCGCTGATCAACATGGGCGGCCAGCTTGTCGGCATCAACACGGCGATCTACAGCCGCAGCGGCGGCTCGATCGGCATCGGCTTCGCCATCCCCTCGAACATGGTGCGCGCCTTCGCCGATGCCGCCAAGGCCGGGCTCGACTTCTTCGAGCGTCCCTATATCGGCGCGGAATTCGAAATGGTGACGCCGCAGATCGCCGAATCGCTCGGCATGGAGAAGCCGACCGGTGCATTGGTGTCCTCGGTGGACGCAACCGGGCCTGCCGGCAAGGCAGGGCTGAAGGCAGGCGATGTCATCCTGTCGCTCAACAACACGCCGGTCGAAAGCATCGAGGCGCTCGACTATCGCATGGCCACGCTGTCGATTGGCACCAAGGCGACGTTCGCCGTGCTGAGCAAGGGGCAGCAGGCGACGCTGGAAATCCCGCTGGAGCGTGCGCCGGAAGGCGCCAAGCCCAGCGAGGTCACCCTGCGTGGCCGCAGTCCCTTTTCCGGCGCCAAGGTCGCGGAACTTTCGCCCAGGCTCGCCCAGCGGCTTGGCCTCCGCACCGATCTCAAGGGCGTCACCGTCATCGATATCAGCCGCGATTCGCCGGCCGCCGATTTCGGCTTCCAGCCCGGCGATATCGTGCGTGAGGTGAACGGCACCACCATCGACACCGCGGCGACGCTGGCACAGGTCGCCCAGCAGGACACACGCTGGTGGCGCTTTACCGTCGAGCGCGGCGGGCAGATACTGCGCCAGGTGTTGCGCTACTGAGGCGGTCTGCCCATTTAGAGCATGATCCCGGACCGAAGGTCAGCGGAGCAAAACGTGAGAACCGGTTTTCGGATAAGATCATGCTCCAAAATGAGCGAGATCGCGTTTCAAACAAAAGACTTGCATGGCCGATCTGTTCAGTTCCGATGAGCCGGAAAAGGCGCCGCCCGGGCGGCCGCTGGCCGACCGGCTGCGCCCGAAAAATCTTGGTGAGGTTGTCGGCCAGGAGCATCTGACCGGCCCTGACGGCGCGCTGACCAGGCTGATCGATTCCGGCTCGCTCGGCTCGATGATCTTCTGGGGTCCGCCCGGCACCGGCAAGACGACCGTGGCGCGGCTGCTCGCCGGCGAGACCAACCTTGCCTTCGAGCAGATATCCGCCGTGTTCTCCGGCGTCGCGGATCTCAAGAAAGTGTTCGAG
>NZ_RZTO01000811.1:0-2701 GCF_003997225.1 Mesorhizobium sp. M2C.T.Ca.TU.002.02.1.1 | reverse complement strand
GTCCACAACGAGGCCGATCCGAACTGGCTGCTGCGCGAGGATGTCCAGCGCGGGCTGGCCGCTGTCGCCGAGGTGGGCCTCGCCTATGACCTTTTGTTGAAGGAGCCGCAGATCCCCGCGGCTCTGCAGACGGTGGAACGGCATCCCAATTTGCGTTTCGTCGTCGACCACATTGCAAAACCGCGCATTGCGCAGCATGCGATGGAGCCGTGGGCCCGATTGATGCAAGGCTTCAAGACGCACCGCGACCACGTCTGGTGCAAGCTGTCGGGAATGGTCACGGAGGCCGACTGGCGGCATTGGAAAAGCCAGGACCTGCGGCCCTATGTCGACGCGGTGCTCTCGATCTTCGGGCCGTCGCGATGCCTGTTCGGCTCGGACTGGCCGGTCTGCCTCGTCGCCGCCGACTATCAGTCGGTCAAACGCGCGCTGAGCGACTGCCTTTCCGGGCTGACGGAAGAGGAACGGTCGCAGATTTTTGGCGCCTCCGCCATCGAGGCGTACCGCCTGCCGATCCAGTCATAGCGACAACACCCGATCGGCCGCTTGTCCGCCCCGGGCCCGTCGAAGGGCCATGGTGACGACAATTTGCGTCCTCCGGTCGCGGTTTTGCACCGACCTGCCGCCGCATCCCGACCCTGTTGCCGCCGGCCACTTTCACGCGCGTTCCGAACCCCGGCGCTCCGCGCCTCGGACGATGCCTCCCGGCCGTTCTCGCCATGGGGAGCCATATTGACAAGCCTTGTTACATGGTAATAGGGTTGTATGACAAGTTGCCATGTAAGGGAGGAACGTGCATGAGACAGCTAGGACTTGGGTTGGCCATGGCGGCGGCGGGGTTCGCCATGGCTTTGCAGACAGCCCGCGCCGACGAGGAACTGCCCATCGGCGTCATCGCCGCGCAGTCGGGCTCATTCGTTTCGGCCGGCAACACCATTGTCGGCGCGGCCAATCTGGCGGCGCAGCAGATCAACGACGCCGGCGGCATCAAGGTCGGCGACAAGACCTACAAGATCAAGCTTTATATCCGGGACAACAGGACCGATGTGAACGTCACCATCGCGGCCGCGCGCGAGCTGGTCAACGACATCGGCGTCAAGGCGATCTGGGGCACCGAGACGCATGACTTCTCGGTGTCCATGGCCAAGATCACCGGCCCGGCCAAGGTGCTGCAGTTTTCCGGAAACAGCTCGCTCGGAGCCGTGCTCGACGACAAGGCGGTCGCCGACGACGGCTGGCTGCATTATGCGTTCCAGAGCGAGCCGCAGGAATGGCAGCGCAGCGGCAGCACGGCCAAGGGCGTGCTCTCGCTGCTGACGCCGCAGCTGAAGTCGCCGCCGAAGCATTCGGTGGTGTTCGTCGGCAATGACGCGACCGGGCAGTATCTGTCCTCGCACTACGTCAAGGCGCTCGAGGCGGAAGGCCAGAAAGTCGACCTGGTGCAGTATCCGCCGGACACGACCGACTTCTCGCCGCTGCTCACCCGCATCAAGGGCATGAAGCCCGATATCGTGCATTTCTGGTACAATGGCGATTCAACGCTCACCGCCTTTCCGCAGGCCCTCAAGCTCGGCGTGGCTCCGTCCTATTTCCTGTTCGGCGTCGACCCGGGCATCTATCAGGAGCGCAGCTTGAAGGCGGATGTGCCGGTGACGATGAGCTGCGTGCCGGTCTGCTGGGGTTCCTCGCCATACCCCGAGGTGAAGCAGTATTTCGACAAGTATTTCGGCCTCGGCGCCGCCAAGGGACCGCAGTCCTCCGTTTCGCTGCTCTATTACGATTACTTCTTCTGGTACGCCAAGGCGCTGGAGAAGGTCGGCAAGATCGACGATCCGGACGCGGTGGTCGCCGAGCTCCTGAAGTCGGACTACAAGGGCGTCGTGTCGCCTGTGCCGCTTGTGTTCAACAAGCATCATCAGGTCACCTTCGCGACCGAGGTCTGCATGGTCGAACCCAGCACATCCGACAAGTTCAAATGCGCGGTCGAGCAGCCGCCGGCCGCTCCGCCGCCCGGCGACAACGGCGGCTGAGGCGGCCCGCTAGAATATTCGACATCGGGATGGGCGGCGAGATTTTCGGCTCCGCCCATCCTTCCCCCGCAGGCTCGTCACCCGGATTTGATGATGGACATTTTTGTGCAGCAACTGGTGAACAGCCTCTCGGTTGCCAGCGTCACCATTCTCATCGGCATCGGCATCACGCTGATCTTCGGCCTGGCCGGCATCGTCAATTTCGCGCATGGCGAATTCCTGATGGTCGGCGGCATGGCGACCTGGTTCATGGTCGGGGTGGGCATGAACTTCTTCGTGGCGCTGGTGTTCGCCGGCCTGCTGGTCGGCGCGCTCGGCTTTGCCGCCGAACGGTGCCTGTTCCGCTTCACGCTCAACCGGCCGATGAACGGCTTCATCATGTCGATCGGCCTCAGCGTGATCCTGCAGCACGCGGTCATTCGCGTCTTCAACGAGTTCCAGAAAAGCATCACCGACCCGGTCGGCATGGTCTGGACGATCGGCGGCGTCGACATCATCGCCATGCGCGCGATCGTCGTGGCGATAACGGCCGTTGTCGTCGCGATCACCTATTTCGGCATCTCGCGCAGCCGCTACGGCATGGCCTTGCGGGCGAGCGTTTCGGACCGCGACACCGCCGAGCTGATGGGCATTCCGGTGCGCCGCTATGTCACCGGCGTCTTCATCTATGG
>NZ_RZTO01000810.1:0-2703 GCF_003997225.1 Mesorhizobium sp. M2C.T.Ca.TU.002.02.1.1 | reverse complement strand
AGCTTGTCCTCACTCGACGCTGCCGCGATCACCCGGGCTCCCATGGCCTTGCCGAGCTCGACGGCCGCGAGGCCGACGCCACCGGCGGCCCCCAACACCAGCAACGTCTCTTCGGGCCGCAGACCGGCTCGATCATTCAACGCATGGTACGAGGTGCCGTAGGTCATCAGGAAGGCCGCGCCATCCTCGAACGGCATCGAATCGGGCATCAATGAACAGCGCTGGGCTTCCGCGCACACATATTCGGCCATGCCGCCCCAGCCGAGCATCGCCATGACGCGCTGCCCCGGACGGACATTATCCACTCCCTGGCCGACGGCATCGACAATCCCGGAGACCTCGGCTCCCGGCGAGAACGGACGGGCCGGCTTGAACTGGTAGCGGTCCTCGATGATCAGCAGGTCCGGATAGTTCACGCCGATGGCATGGACGCGGATGCGGACCTGGCCCGCCCCAGGCGAAGGAACAGGCCGCTCCGCCAAAACCAGGGATTCCGGCCCTCCGGGTTCAAGGCTGAGCACGGAAATCATCGAATCTGGCATCGTTCGGGCTCCAGCTTTGTCCGACAAACCGATAATCCGGCTTCATAGAGCATTCGTCAATGCCCTTGTTAAGGCGGATTGTCGGATTGACGGTCTGTTGGCACTTATTTATTGTCCGACAATCGAACATTAGCAGCAGGCCCCTTGTGACCAACCCAACCACACGGCTCGAACAATTCCTGAGATCGGAAATCCCGGGACTTTCGGGGAACCTTCGGCTGGACCCCGTCGCGGGCGGACAATCGAATCCGACTTTCTTCGCAGACTTCGACAACCGCCGGCTCGTCGTGAGGAAAAAGCCTGACGGGCCGGTCCTGCCGTCCGCCCACGCCGTGGATCGGGAATTCAGGGTCCTGGAAGCGCTTGGAAAAGTGGGGATCGCGGTACCGCCGGTCCTGCTTTACCACGAGGCGGGAGATGTATTCGGTACATCCTTTTACGTCATGGAGCGCGTCGACGGCCGTATCTTCCACGACAGCCAGCTCGCCGGTGCGCCCAAGTCCGAACGCGCCGAGATGTACCGCTCCGCGGCCCGGATGCTTGCCGCCATCCACAAAGTCGACTTCGAGCAGGCCGGCTTGTCCACGTTCGGCAAGCACGGCAACTTCTTTTCCCGTCAGATCGCCCGCTGGACCCATCAGTGGCATCTCTCCAAATCGCACGACCTGCCGGAAATCGACCGGCTGGTCGAGTGGCTGCCCGCCAATCTGCCCGCGAACGACCAGACGACCATCGTTCACGGTGACTTCCGTATCGGCAATCTGATGTTCCACCCAACGGAGCCGCGCATCGTGGCGGTGCTTGATTGGGAGCTTTCGACGCTCGGCCATCCCATGGCGGACCTGGCGCATACCTGCATCTACAGTTGGTATGTCACACCCGAGGAATATGGCGGCATTCTCGGCCTGGACTTTGCCGACCACGAACTTCCGACCCTTTCGGAATTCTCCCGCGCCTATTACGAGGCCTCCAACCAGTCGGACCGGCTGGAGGTTTTTCATATCGTGCTGGCCTTGTTTCGAAATGCCGTCATCTTTCAGGGCATCGCCTCGCGCGCCAAGGCTGGAAACGCCGCCTCGCAAAACGCCGCCGCGGTGGGCAAGCTGGCCCCAATCTTTGCCCGTCGCGCGGTCGACCTGATCGAATCCTGCGGACAGCTCTGAGCCGGTCGGCTCCGTTCGAGGGGGTTCAGAGGATCGGCGTCCAAGCCCCCGGCGATTTTTCACGCCAAGGTAGCCAGGCCGTTGTCGACCACGACGCGTTCGCCCACTTTGGCTCTGAAGCTGACGACATTATCGTCGCGCCAAAGCGAGATGGACAGGACATCGCCTGGGAACACCGGCGCGGTGAAGCGGCAATCCATCGTCTTGATCGAGACTGAACTATCGCCGCGCAAGGCCTTCGATATCGCGCGCCCGACATGGCCATAGGTGGCAAGGCCATGCAGGATGGGCTTGGGAAACCCGGCCGCGCGGGCGAATTCGGGATCGACATGCAGCGGATTGTCGTCGCCGGAAAGGCGGTAGATCAGCGCCGATCGCGATGAGGTCGGCATGTCGACGGTCGTGTCCGGATTTCGGTCGGGAAGGTGATGCGGCTTGGGCGGCGCAATCACCGGCCCGCCCAGGCCGCCGTCGCCTCGGCAGAACGCGGTCTGGGTGACCGTCGCGAGCGCCTCGCCAGTCGATCGGTCCGCGATCACTCTTTCGCTCACGACCAGCGCGCCCCGGCCGACACCCTTGTCGTATATCGCGACGATCCTCGGCGTTGCGACAAGCGTGGCGGCCACCGGCAGCGGCCGATGAAGCTCGAAGCGCTCCGAGGCGTGCACTATGAGCGTGTCGTCGAGACCGGGCGAGAGCGTGCGGTACCAGTTTCCCGGATAGGCAAGAACGACCGCCATGGTCGGCAGCGCCATCAGGCCGTCTTCGTAGACGTGCCGCAACTCCCAGGGATCGTCCGGCGGATCGCCCGCTCCGACGCCCAGCGCGTAGAGGATGGTCTCGCGCGCCCCGTAGTCCTGCACAATCTCCGGAAACCGGAACGCCATCAACTCGTCGTAGCGGGACATCCTGGCCTTTCAGTTGCGCAAGGGTTTGCCGGTCTTGAGCATGTGCTCTATGCGCGCGGCTGTCGCCGGAAGCTTGGCCAGCCCGACACA
>NZ_RZTO01000080.1:0-12736 GCF_003997225.1 Mesorhizobium sp. M2C.T.Ca.TU.002.02.1.1 | reverse complement strand
TGGTCGGCTGGCCGAGCCCGACGCGGACGGTGCCGCCGGCGGCACCGTCCGCGTCGGGCTCGGGAGAAACCGAGGCCTTGCGAAGCGGCGAAGCCGGTCAGGCCGATCAGCGCTGCATATTTCAGGAGATCGCGGCGTTTCAGGTAGCCTTTGGCGTATTCATCGACGGCGACGTTCCAGATGTCGCCGGAGAGATTGCGAAGGGCGTCGATTTCGTTGCGCTTGGTCATTTTTGCCTCTGTGAAAATTGGGGTTTGAAATGAAGTGGCGAGGGGGCCGGATCAGACCGGCTGGCCGTCGAGATGGATGCGGTCGACCGCTTGCGGATAGAAGGCGATCAGCCCCTTGATCTTCGGCATCTCGGCGATCGGATCGCGATAGCTCCAGGCGATGTCCTCGCGCAGCGAACCGTCCTTGAGCACGCCCGACCAGTAGGACGCGATGCCCTTGTAGGGACATCGGGTCCTCGTCAACGAGGCCCTTAGCCGGTCGAGCCGGACATCTTCCGGCGGCAGGTAGAAGCGTGTCGGCAGATGCGTTTCGAACAGCAGCACGGGACGGCGGCTGTCGGCGATCAGCTCACCGTCGAACCAGACCTCGACATGGCTAGAACTCTGCAGCACGTCGATGCGCGCATAGGGATCGCGGGCATGGACGAAGACCTCTTCATCCTCCTCGAACCACTGGTCGACCAAGTTCCAGGTGAAGGCGACGCGGCCGGCGAGCGGCGCAAGGTTCTCGTCTGGCGGCGCCGTGAACGACCAGGCGGCGTCGGCGGCGCGCCGGTCGCCGGCTTCGATATCCCAGTATTTGGTCTCGCCGCCCACGGCATGCTGCTGACCCTGCTTCGACGGTTTCAGCACCGACTGGTCGACAGCCGCCAGCGGGAAGAAATAGATCGGCAAAAAATGGTTGGAGCGCAGCACCAGCACGTTGCGGCTGTCGGCGATGACGCGGCCGCCGAACTTGACGCGGATGCGCTTGGGGCTGTGCAGGACATTGATCAGCTTTGGCGCGGTTGCTTCGCGCGGCTGCAGTTTGGGTTGGGCGGTCATGACGGCTCTCCTCAGGACACGGCGCGCTGGTTGGCGCGCTGCTCGGCGAAGCGGTTGGCTGGGCGGGCGAGGCCGAAGCGGTCACGCAGCGTTCCGGGCGCGTATTCGGTCGGAAAGACGCCACGACGCTGCAGCTCGGGCACGACCTGCTCGGCGAAATTGATCCAGTCTTCCGGCAGCAGCGGGAACATCAGGTTGAAGCCGTCGGCGGCGCCCGCCTCGAACCAATCCTGAAGCTGGTCGGCGATCTGCTTCGGCGTCCCCGCAACGGTCGGCACCGAGCCGCTGTTCGCCAGCTTGCGGGCGATCTCGCGCAGGGTCAGGTTCTGGGTCGCCCACTGCCTGACGCGGTTGAGCGAGGTGCGCCCGCCATTGAAGGTGCTTTCATCCGGAAGCTGCGGCAGCGGACCGTCCGGCGGATAGGCCGAGAGATCGATGCCGCTCCAGCTCGACAGGAGGTCGATGCCGACGCGATCCGGCAGCAGTGTCTGCAGATAATCCTGCCTGTCGCGCGCCTCGGCCTCGGACGCGGCAACGATCGGCAAGATGCCGGGAAGGATCTTGAAGCTTTCCGGGCGCCTGCCGTGACGGGCGAGGCGCTCGTTGATGTCCTCGCGGTACCGAATGCCGTCTTCCCTGGTGCTGTAGATGGCGAAATGGGCATCGGCGTGGGCGGTGGCGAAGTTCTTGCCGTCTTCCGAGGAACCGGCCTGGACGATCAGCGGATGGCCCTGTGGCGGTCGCGAGACGTTGAGCGGACCGCGCACCTTGAAATGCGCGCCGCGATGGTCGAGCACATGAACCTTGTCCGGATCGGCGAAATAGCCGGTTTCCTTGTCGAACAGCAGGGCTTCATCCTCCCAGCTGTCCCACAGCCCCTTGACGATATCGAGGAATTCGGCCGCGCGCTGGTAGCGGAAGGCATGCTCGATATTGCCGTCGCGGCCAAAATTGCGCGCCTCCTCGTCCATGGCCGAGGTGACGACGTTCCACGACGCCCTGCCCCCGCTGATATGGTCGAGCGAGGCGAACAGGCGGGCCACATTGTAGGGCTCGCTGTAGGAGCTCGAGGCGGTGGTGATGAGGCCTATGTGCTTGGTCACGCCGGCCAGCGCCGAAAGCAGCGTCAGCGGCTCGAGGCGGGCATTGGCGTAATGCGCGACGCCGCTCTTCACCGAGTCCCAGATCGATACGTGGTCGGCGACGAAGATCGTGTCGATCCTGGCGCGCTCGGCGACCTGGACGAGCTCTCGATAGTAGTCGAAGCCAAGCACTTCCCGGCCGGGCGCGCGCGGGTGCCGCCACGACATGCGGTGATCGCCCTGGGGGTTGAAGAAGAACGCGCTCAGGATCAGTTGATTTCGCGCCATGCCGGCCTCCTTGCAGCTTCGCGAGAGAGCCGGCGTTGCATCGGCAGCGCCGTTGAAATCTCTCGACTAGGTGAAAGGCTAGATTGCGCTTGTCGTTAATTCGAGTAATTTTATAGAGATAATGTACTAAATGAGCGGAAGCGATTGCCCTTGATTAGGGCACCGGCAGAAAGCGATTTCGAGGTCTCAATGTCCCCTTCGGTGCTGAACGTGGAGAAACTTTCCATCGCCTATGGCGGGAAAAGAGGATGGCAATCCGCCGTCAATGGCGTTTCGCTCTCCATAGGCCAGGGCGAAGCGTTGGGGTTGGTCGGCGAATCCGGCTCGGGCAAAAGCTCGGTGGCTTTGGCCATATTGCGCTATCTGCCGGGCAATGCCCGGCTGGCGGCCTCGGCGCTGGAGTTCCAGGGTCGGGAAATACGCGGCCTCTCCGGCGAGGAGCTGCGCGGCCTGAGAGGCGATCGTATCGCGGCGGTCTACCAGCATCCAGGGGCCGCGCTCAGCCCGGCCATGACGATCGGCCGGCAGATCGGCGAGACAATCATGCGCCATCGTCCGGTCCGCCATGAGGAGGCGCGTTGGCGCTCGGCCGAGTTGCTCCGGCGTGTGCGGGTCGCCAATCCCGAGCGGGTGCTCGACCTCTACCCGCATGAGCTTTCCGGCGGCATGCAGCAGCGCGCCAACATCGCGATTGCCATCGCGCTCGACCCGGCACTGCTGGTATTGGACGAACCGACGACAGCGCTCGACGCCAGCGTGCAGTCCGAAGTGATCGCGATCCTCGACGATCTGCGCCGCGACCACAAGACCAGCATCCTTTTGATCAGCCATGACATCAACCTGATCCGCCGCTCCTGCGACCGCGTCGCGGTGATGCAGTCGGGAACCGTGGTCGAGAGCGGCGGCGCCGAGAAGGTTTTCGAGAATCCCGCCCATGCCTATACCAAGGCGCTGATCGCCTCGATCCCGGCGCTCAATTTCACCAAGCGCGACGGCCGGCTGGCCGAGATCGGCGCGGCAGGCCACATCCAGGCGGCCGCTCGCCAAACCGGCCCGGATCCGGAACGCCGGACCGCGATTGCCTGCAAGAGCGTCAGTCATTCGTTCGGTTCGCAGCCCGTGCTGCACAATGTCGAGCTCCGCATCGGACAAGGCGAGACCTTCGGCCTGATCGGTGAATCCGGCTCGGGCAAGTCGACGCTGGCAAGGATCGTCACCGGCCTGCAGACACCCAGCCAAGGATCGGTCGAGCTGTTCGGCAAGACCGTCGCGCCGCGCGCCGAGAGACGGGCGCCGAGCGAACGGCGCGACGTGCAGATGGTTTTCCAGTCGCCCGACCGAACGCTCAATCCGCGCCATCGGATCGGGCGGATCATCAGCCGGCCACTGCGGCGGCTTGCCGGCCTTGGCTGGGGCGATGCGAAGAACCGCGTCGCCCAGCTGCTGCGTTCCGTCAGGCTGACCGACACGACCGTGGAACAGAAGCCGCGCTCGCTCTCCGGCGGCCAGCGGCAGAGGGCGGCCATCGCGCGCGCCTTCGCCGGCGCGCCGAAAGTGGTGGTGCTGGACGAGCCGACCTCGGCGCTCGACGTCTCGGTGCAGGCGACGGTGCTCAACCTGCTCAACGACCTGCAGCGCGACAGGGACACGACCTATCTGTTCATCAGCCACGACCTCAGGGTCGTGCGCTACATGGCCGACCGGATAGGCGTGCTCTATCGCGGTCGGCTGATCGAGACCGGCTCATCGGAACAGGTTTTTCGCGGACCCAGCCACCCTTATACGAAGCTGCTTTTGGCGGCATCCTCGGACGAGGCTCCGGCAGTTTCGGTCCAAGCGGCCGCAGAGACAGCGCATGGCGGGTGCGCGTTCGCCGATCGTTGTCCTCTTGCCTTGGCCGGTTGCCGGGAAGCGGAGCCGGCTGCCGCCGATGTGGGCGACGGCCATCTGATCGCCTGCTGGCGAACGGATGCACTGCTGGCCAGCTAGCCGATCCGATTTCCACTTTTCGGATCGAAGAGATGCAGCGCCGCCGGATCGGCGGCGAGACGGATCGTGTCGCCCGGCCTCACGTCGCTGCGGCCCATAACGAAGACGCAGATCTGCTGATTGGCCAGCCGGACATAGAATTGCGTCGACAGGCCGAGCGGCTCGACCACCTCGACGTCCGCCTTGAGCGCGCCATCGTCGACCAGCTTGATGTGTTCCGGCCGCAGGCCGATGGTGAGGTCATCGCCGTCGCTCAGCGGCAGGCCATCCGGCAGCCGCAATTTCTGGCCGTCGGCGAGCACGGCATCGACCTTGCCGGCCTTGGCGACCTTAGCCGGCAAGAAATTCATGCCGGGCGAGCCGATGAAGCCGGCGACGAAGGTGTTGGCCGGACGGTCGTAAAGCTCGAGCGGGCGGCCGACCTGCTGCACGTAACCATCATGCATGACGACGATGCGGTCGGCCATGGTCATCGCCTCGACCTGATCATGCGTGACATAGACCGACGTGGTCTTGAGCTGCTGATGCAGCGCCTTGATCTCGGCGCGCATATGGACACGCAATTTGGCGTCGAGATTGGAGAGCGGCTCGTCGAACAGAAACACTTTCGGGTCGCGCACGATGGCGCGGCCCATGGCGACTCGCTGGCGCTGGCCGCCGGACAATTGGCGCGGCAGGCGGCCGAGATAGGCGTCGAGGCCGAGCCGCTTGGCGGCCGCGCCCACCCTGCCGTCGATCGTCGTCTTCTCGGCCTTCTTCAGCATCAGGCTGAAGCCCATGTTCGACGAGACATCCATATGCGGATAGAGCGCGTAGGACTGGAACACCATGGCGATGTCGCGGTCCTTCGGCGCGACGTCGTTGACGAGGCGCTCGCCGATATGGATCTCGCCGCCGGTGACCTCTTCGAGCCCAGCGATCATGCGCAAGAGAGTCGACTTGCCGCAACCGGACGGGCCGACCAGCACGACGAATTCGCCGTCGGCGATCTCGAGATCGACGCCGTGCAGGATGCGCACCGCGCCGTAATCCTTCTCGACGTTTTGCAGCGTGACGGAAGCCATCGTTTATCCTTTGACCGCGCCGGCGGTGAGGCCGGTGACGAGATAGCGTTGCAGGAAGGCGAAGAAGACGCAGACCGGGATCAGCGCCAGGATGGAGGCCGCCATCATCTGCCCCCAGTCGACGGCGAACTTGCCGATGAAGGTGAGCAGGCCGACGGCAAAGGTCTTCTGCTCGTCGCTGGAAATCAGCATCAGCGCGAACAGCAATTCGCTCCAGGCGGCGGTGAAGACGAAGCCGAGCGTCGCGCCCATGCCCGGAAGGGTGAGCGGCACGATCACGCGGCGCATCGCCTGGGCGCGGGTGCAGCCGTCGATCATCGCCGCCTCCTCCAGGTCCTTCGGGATGCCGTCGAAGAAGGACTGCATCAGGAAGGTGGCGAAGGCGGTGTTGAAGGCGGTGTAGATGATGATCAGCCCGATCAGGCTGTTGGTCAGGCCGAGATCGCCCATGATGCGGTAGATCGGCGGGATGACCATGACCAGCGGGAAGGTCTGGGTGAGGAGCAACAGGATCGCCAGCGTCGCCTTGCCGCGGAAGGTGAAGCGAGACATGGCATAGCCGGCGAGCGTGGCGATGACGGTGACGAATGCCGCCGTCGACACCGAGACAATGACGCTGTTGAGGAAATAGCGCGGGAAGTCGGAGGCCTCTAGCACGGTGGCGAAGTTCTTCAGCGTCGTCTGCGACGGCCAGAAGGTGATGCCTTCGGAATAGAGCAGGCGCTCGGGCGTCACCGAGATCTTCAGCGTCCAGAAGATCGGGAACAGCGCGAAGATCACGTAGGCCGCGATGGCCGCGTAAAGCCCAATGCCGCCGAAGATGCGCGAGGAAGTGGAGCGACCGGCGATCATCAGACGTGCCTCACCAGCGTGCGGCGGATGGCGATCAGCCCGATGGCGTAGGCGATGAGCAGCACCAGAAGCAGCACGGCGACCGCCGACGCATAGCCTTTGTCGAGCGACTTGAAGGCGCTGACATAGATGTAAACCGGCACCGTGCTGGTCGAGCCGGCAGGCCCGCCCTCGGTCATGACGAAGATCAGGTCGGCGAAAGTGGCGATCCAGATGGTGCGCAGCATGACGGTGATGACGATGGTGGGCGCCAGGAAAGGCAGCGTCACCTTGGTGAAGCGCTGCCACGGCGAGGCGCCGTCGATGGCCGCCGCCTCATGCAGTTCGGACGGGATCGACTTCAGCGCGGCGAGCAGCGTGATGGCGAAGAACGGGATGCCGAACCAGATGTTGGCGACGATCGGTCCCCACATGGCGGTGGCGGGATCGGAGAGCACATTGGTCGGCTCGGCCTTGAGGCCCAGCGCGAACAGCCAGTGCGGCAACGGCCCGATGATCGGGTTGAACAGCCAAGCCCAGGTGAGGCCCGAGAGAAAGGACGGCACCGCCCAAGGCAGGAACACCACCGCCTGCACGACCTTGCGGCCGTAGAAAGGCTTGTCGAGGAGCAGCGCGAGACCCAGACCGAGGAAGAACTGGAAGAACAGGCTGGCGACCGTCCACCACAGCGTGTTGATCAGCGCCTGGCCGAGCACCTGGTCGGAGAGCATCGCCTGGTATTGCGCGAGACCGACATATTGCGACTTGAAGGCCGAGAATTTGCGGAAGGAGTAGCTGATGCCGATAATGAGCGGCACCAGAAGCACCAGGACCAAAAGCACGATAGCCGGCGAAAGATAGAGCCACGGCTCGATCGCGGCCTTGCTCAGCCGCCGCTTTCGCGGCCGGGCGGCGGATCGGATTTCGGACACTGCGTAGGTCATACGGTTTGGCTCTACAGGGTGGTGAGTGGGCGCCGGAGACGGCGACAGCCTCCTTCTCCCCGTTCACGGGGAGTTGAGGAGCGGTCCGCGCAGCGGACGAAAAGCCAATTGCTTGGCTTTTCGAGCGACGAAAGCCGGCAGGCAGATGAGGGGCGGCGCTAACTTCTCAGAACCTGGCGCTGCCCCTCATCCGGGCATTTTTGTGCATGTCGTTATCCCAAAACCGCTCCGCACTTTTGGGCGACATGCACCGCGTGCCACCTTCTCCCCGTGAGCCGGGGAGAAGAAGGTCACTTCTTGTTCTTGGCCAGCCAGTCTTGCTGTTCCTTGGTCAGGAACTTGGCCCATTCGTCGGCCACGTCCTTGGCCGGCTTCTGGCCGAGCAGCACTTCCTGGAAGTTCTTGATGGCCACCTGGTCGACGAAGTTGCCGAGGTTCTCCAGATGGGTCGGCGGCGTCACCATTTCATACTTCGAGCTGTCGCTGAGCTCGGTGAACCAGCCCTTGAACTGCTCGGTCTTGAAATGCGCGTCCTGGTCGGCGCCGTTGTGGATCGGGATGACGCCGACTTCCTTGGCCCATTCCAGATTGTCCTTGGGCGACAGAAGTGTGGCCATCAGCTTCCAGGTTTCGTCCTTGTGCTGGGAATTGGCGAACATCGCCCAGCCGGCATAGCCCAGCGTCGGATAGGACTTGCCGCTCGGGCCGACCGGAAGCGGCGCGACAGCGAAGTCGTCGGCGCTCATCTTGTCGGCGATGCCGAGCAGCGCGTCCGGATCCTGGTTGAGCATGGCGCAGGTGCCGGAATAGAAGCCGGTGACCGTTTCGTTGAAGCCCCAGCTCACGGCGTCCTTCGGCGCCAGGCCGTCCTTGTACATGTCGGCCAGCATCTGCAGGCCCTTGATCGAGCCCGCGTCATTTATGGTCGAGACACCGTCGTCGGTGAAATAACCGCCCTTGCCGTCGGCGATGTTCATGAACATGTGCATGCCGTTGAAGGCGCCCGGACCGCCACGCAGGCAGTAGCCGTATTTGCCGGGAAGCGCCGAGATCTTCTTTGAGAAGGAGACGAACTCGTCGAGGTTTTCCGGCGGCCGGTCGAGGCCGGCTTCCTTGAACAGCTTCTTGTTCCAGAACAGCGCGTTCACATAATAGCCGTAGGGGATCATGAACTGCGTGTTGTTGACGGTCGAGCCGAACTGCTTGGCGCGGTCGCCGAGCGTCTTTGCGTCAGGCCACTTGGCCATGAACGGACCAAGATCCTCGAGCTGGCCGTTGTTGGCGTAGAGGCCCATCCAGCGCTCCGGCATCTCGACCACATCGGGCGTATCGCCGGCCTGCACCATGGTGAGGAACTTCTCGAAGGCCTGGCCCCAGGGCAGCGAGACCACCTCCACCTTGATGCCCGGATTGGCGCTCTCGAATTCGGCGATCTGCTTCTTCAGGAATTCGGTGCGCGGCGGGCTGGTGATGACCTCGACCAGCTTGATGGTGGTGTCGGCCAGCGCACCGCTGGTGGAAATCGCCAGGCCGGCGACGGCGGCAAGCATGAAGGTCAGTCTTTTCATGTTCAGGACTCCCATTTTGAACACTCGTTATTTTTTTGACTTGTCGAAGGCCCGGGCGATGTCGGCCCAGAGGTCTTCGACATTTTCCAATCCGACGTTGAAGCGGATGGTTCGGGGGCTGACGCCGAAGCGCGCCATCGAATTGATGCCCGGCGTCTGCTCGAGCGAGGCTTTTGCCGGCACGACCAGGCTTTCATGGCCGCCCCAGCTGACGCCGATGCGGAAAAGGTTCAGCGCATCGACGAAGGCGGGGATGTCGACATCCTCAGTGACCTCGAAGGAGAACAGCCCTGCATAGCCGGCTAACGTCCTCTTGCCGGGGTGGTTGGAATAGGCTGGGTGGTTGACCCGCTCGACCTTGCCATGCGCCTTCAACCGCTCGGCGATGACAAGCCCGCTCTTCATGTGGTGCGGGAGTCTCAGCGGCAGCGTGCGCAGGCCGCGCAGCAGGAGCCAGCCTTCGAAGGGCGACAGCTTGCCGCCAAGCTGGGAATAGGTCTGCTCATTGATATGCTTGATGTGGGCGGCCGACCCCGCGACCACGCCGGCGACGGTGTCGCTGTGGCCGCTCAGATATTTCGAGGCCGAATGCAGCACAAGGTCGACGCCATGCGAGATCGGCTTCTGGAAGACGGGGGTGGCCCAGGAATTGTCGATCGTGGTGACGATGCCCTGCTCCTTTGCCAGCCGCGTCAGATGCTCCAGGTCCTGCAGCTCGAACATCATCGAGGTCGGGCTTTCGAGATAGAGCAGCTTGGCGCCGGGAAGAGCGGCGGCAACCGCGTCCGGATCGGCGCCGTCGACATAGTCGACCTTGATGTGCAAGCGCGGGAACAGCCGCTCGAACAGCCGGTAGGCGTCGCCATAGCAGTTGCGCACGGCGACCATGCGCTCGCCGGCGCCGACGAAGGCGAGCACCGTGGCGCTGATCGCCGCCATGCCGCTGGAGAAGCCGCGCGCGGCTTCGGCCCCTTCGAGCGCAGCGACCCGCGCCTCGAACTCCATCACCGTCGGATTGTCGCCGCGCGAATAGATCGGCTGCTTTCTCCGACCGGCAAAGGTGTCGGCCATGTCGGCATAACTGGCGAAGGTGAACAGCGAGGTCTGGTAGATCGGCGGCACCACCGCACCGCCGGGGAACGGATCATCATGCGCTAGAAGCGTCGCCGCCTCGCCGAGATAGTCGCTGGCCAGGGAGGCCGGATCGAAAGTGTTGGGCTGCTCGTTCATCTGCGGTCCGAAAGTTTGAGGTTGGCGGCGCCGCGCTTCAGATCGTCCTCGACGGTGGCGATGAGCTTCAGCGCCTCGGCGCGAGCGCCTTCAGGATCATGCGCCGCGATGCGGTCGAAGATGGTGCGGTGATAGGGGAAGCTGGCATGGCCGAAATCGCGCACGCCGAGCGGATGCTCCCAGAAGCGGTGGAACAGCTCGTGCATGGCGCTGATGATCTGCTCGAACAGCGGATTGCCCGAGGCGCGGTAGACGGCCTGGTGGAACTCCCAGTCCTCCTCCGAGGACATGCCGGCGCGGGTGCGGAAGGCATCTTCCATGATGTCGAGCTTGCGCTCGATCTCGGCGATCTCGGCCTTGCCGGCGCGGATGGCGCAAAGGGCCGCCGCCTCGGCCTCCAGCGCGCGGCGGATCTCCAGCGTGCGCATCAGGCCGGCGAAATCGTTGCCGCCCGCCAATGTCAGCGGCATGTGCAGCATGTCGGGCGAGACAGCGGCCTTGAGATAGGTGCCCGAGCCCTGCCGCCGTTCGACGAGGCCGAGGCCTTCCCAGCGCGTCAGCGCCTCGCGCACCGTGTTGCGGCTGACCTTGAGGCGTTCGGCCAGGATGCGCTCGGTCGGCAGCTTCTCACCCGGGCCCAGAGCCTCCTGCCGCACGAAGCCCGCCAAGGCCTTCAGCACCGCGTCGTCGCGGGCCGTGGTCTGGATGGGGGGCAGGAAATCGGTCACGCAGGTTGAGCCTGAAGTGGTTCAATGGTCCAACCAATTTCTGCACAAGCGGAAAGATGAGTCAACAGTCGAAATGGTAACGACCGAACGGCGGAGGGACCCGCCATCCGGCCTGTCGTTCAGGCGCCGATGCGTGCCGGCTTGGCTGCACGCTCCTGGCGCCAGCGCGCGAACATTTCCTCGCGAACCCGCCGCGAACCCGAAAGCCGCTCCTTGGCTTCCGCCAGGACGACCGGTGAGGCCTCGGCCGGCGTGCCGGAGCGGAAGGGCGGCGCCGGCGCATATTCGAGCGAGAGCTGCACGATTTCGGCTTCCGCTTGACCGAGCAGCCTTGCGACCAGCGCCAGGCCGAAATCGATCCCCGAGGTGACGCCGCCGGCGGTGATCAGCTTTCCGTCCTCGACGATGCGCGCATCGACCGGGATCGCACCGAATTCTTCCAGGAAATCATGCGCATACCAGTGCGTGGTCGCCCGCTTGCCTTTGAGCAATCCGGCCGCGCCAAGCACCAAGGCGCCGCTGCACACCGAGGTGATGTAGCGCGCCTGCGCCGCGCGCTCCCAGACGAAATCGAGAACCGCCTTGTCCTCCAGCAGCGCGTTGACGCCACCACCGCCCGGGATGCACAGCACGTCGAGCGGCAGGCAATCGTCGAAGGTCGCCGTCGGTGTGAGAGAAAGACGCGTCGACGACATCACCGGATCGCGATCCTTCCAGATCAGTTCCACCTCGGCGCCCTTGACCGTTGCCATGACCTCATAAGGCCCGGTGAGGTCGAGCTGCTGGACGTTGGGGAAGACGAGAATGCCGAAACGAAGGGACATGGGGAATCTCCGCGAGTTGACTTCTGGCAATGTAAGGCATCATGCTTTGGCGCGATTGCCATTGATCCCTCGTTTCAGGCCAAAGCCATGCGCCGCATCGAAATCCTCGCCTATCCCGACATCCAGCTCCTCGATGTCAGCGGACCGCTGCAGGTTTTCGCCAGCGCCAACGACTTCAGGGCGCAGGCCGGCGGAGCGCCCGCCTATGAGGTCGTCGTCGTCGCCGCTTCGCCGCGGATCAGGACATCGTCCGGCCTGGTGCTGGAGGCAGCGGCGCTGCCGGCGCATGGGACCGAGATCGACACGGTGATCGTGCCCGGCGGCTGGGGCGTCAACGCGGCATGCGAGGAGGCTGAACTGGTGGATTGGATCATCGGCCGTTCGCGCGATGCGACGCGGACCGCCTCCGTCTGCAGCGGCGCCATGCTGCTGGCCGAGGCCGGTCTGCTCGACGGCCGGCGCGCGGTGACCCATTGGGGACGCTGCGCGGAGTTCGCCAAGCGCTTTCCCGCGGTTCGGCTCGACCCCGACCCGATCTTCGTTCGCGACGGCAATGTCTGGACCTCCGCCGGCGTGACGGCGGGTATCGACCTGGCGCTGTCCTTCGTCGAGGCCGACCTCGGCCGGCGCACGGCGCTGGCGGTGGCGCGCGAGCTGGTCGTCTTCCTGAAACGTCCCGGCGGCCAGGCGCAGTTCAGCGAGACCCTCAAGCTGCAGCAAGGCGACGGGCGCTTCGACAGGCTGCATGGCTGGATCCTGGACAATCTCAGTGCCGACCTTTCGCTGGAGCAACTGGCCGAGCACGCCAATATGAGCCGGCGCAGTCTCTCGCGGCATTATCAGGAGGCGACGGGGCGGACACCCGCCCGCGCCGTCGAGGAGATCCGGATCGAGGCGGCGCGGCGGATGCTGGAGCGGGGGCAGACCGTCAGCCAGACAGCGCGGCGCTGCGGCTTCGGCTCGGAAGAAACGATGCGGCGCGGCTTTCTACGTGTGCTGGGCACCAACCCGCGCGACTATCGCGAGCGCTTCTGATCGATTGCCGCGTGCGCCGAAGCGATCCGCAACGGATCGATCCCGATATCGGCCGTCGTCAGCCCTTGATGCCGGTCGCGGCGATGCCGCGCACGAAG
>NZ_RZTO01000809.1:0-2712 GCF_003997225.1 Mesorhizobium sp. M2C.T.Ca.TU.002.02.1.1 | reverse complement strand
CGCCGGCGAAAAATGGTGGTGGCAGCCGATTACCACGTGTGCGGCTTGAAAATGGGTAGTCTCGCCGCGCGTAAGGACGAAAGTCTGATTGCCGTCGGCGGCTATCGGATCGAAAATGACAAGCGCAGGCAGTGTCAAAAAAAGGCGCCAACCAACTCAATCGGCGCCCAAGACAAACAACAACGGGAGGTAGCGATGTGCAGAGTCTTTGCCGGACAGGATCCGGAAGGCTACCGGCAGATCAACAGGTCGATCCGCATTGACGGCCATTCGACCAGCATCCAGCTCGAGGCGACGTTCTGGGGTCTGCTCGACGAGATCGCCGAGAGCCAGGGACTGACGACCCCGAAGTTCATCTCGAAGCTCTATGACGAGGCGATCGAGATCAACGGCCAGATCCCGAACTTCGCTTCCATGCTGCGCACGACCTGCGCGCTTTATCTGCGGGGCCACCGGCCCAGCGTCGAGGACCAGGCCGCGTTGAAGCGGGAAGCCGCCTAACCAACGGCACGGATGAACCCCGGGACAGGCCAGGCGGCGGAGCGATCCGCGCGCCTACAGGTTATTGCGTCCATCTAAAATACAGGCACAACGGACAACGGCGGCAGGCCTAACCAACGATTGACGATGCGCTTGACGGACAGTCTATCTTTCCGCAGGCTGGCAACAAATCGAGCTATGCGGCTTGAGCTTTACAGTTTCCGTCATCTTTAACTTGGGCGTGATTTCCCGGGGCAGGCACCTTTATTTTCGAGGCACCTAATATGAGCCATCGCTATCCTATCAGGATGAATCGGCGTCTTTTCCTCTCCTCTGTCGCCATGCTGACGATCACGGCTCCGGCCGTGAGCTTCGCGCGAACGATCTCGGGTGCCCTGCCCTGGGAGCCGATGGCTTCGGATCCGCCGGCGCGGGTCATCCCCGGCGGATGGCAGTTCTTCACGCCGCAGGAAGCGGCTCTGGTCGAGGCCATCGTCGACAGGCTCATCCCGCATGACGACCTCAGCATCGGCGGCAAGGAAGCCGGCTGCGCCGTCTACATCGACCGGCAGTTGGTGGGCGCCTTCGGGACATCGAGCCGGCTCTACACGCAAGGGCCGTTCAAGCCGGCATTGCCGACACAAGGCTACCAGGGCGAAGCCAACCCGGCGCAGCGCTATCGCGCCGGACTTGCGGCCATCGACGCATTCCTCAAGCAACGCGACGGCAAGACGTTCGTGGAGCTCAAGCCCGAGGATCAGGATGCGTTCCTGACTGCGATGGAGACGGGCAAGATCGAGCTGCCCAATGGGGTCAAGGGCCCTGGATTCTTCGGACTGATGCTGCAGAACACGATGGAAGGCTTCTTCGCCGACCCGGTCTATGGCGGCAACAAGGACATGGTGTCGTGGCGCATGCTTGGCTTTCCGGGCGCCCGCTACGACTACCGCGATCACGTTGCCAAGCACAATCAGCCATATCCGCAGCCGCCGGTTTCGATCACCGGGCGTCCGGAATGGCTCGGCAAGGGAGCCTGACCGATGACAAGGATATTGCCGCGCAAGGATGTCGTCATCGTCGGTCTCGGCTGGACGGGCGCGATCCTTGCCAATGAGCTGACGGATCAGGGGCTGGACGTGCTTGCCATCGAGCGCGGTCCCTGGCGGGATACCGCGACCGATTTCAACATCGGCTATGCGCAGGATGAGTTGCGCTACTCGATCCGTCGCGACCTCTTCCTGCAACCGGTCGTCGAAACCATGACGATGCGCAACGACCCCTCGCAGACGGCGCTGCCTATGCGCGATTTCGGCTCGTTCCTGCCGGGCAATGGCGTCGGCGGCGCCGGTGTCCATTGGAACGGCCACACCTGGCGGTTCTGGGATTCCGACTTCAAGACCAAGACCAATCTGACGAATAAATATGGCGCGGCCCGGATAGCCGATCTCCAGGTCGAGGACTGGGGCGTTACCGGCGCCGATATGGAGCCTTATTACGATCAGTTCGAGTATCTGGCCGGGATCTCCGGCAAGGCCGGCAACATCAAGGGCCAATTGCAGGAAGGCGGCAACCCGTTCGAGGACCCGCGGGCGCGCGATTACCCGAACCCGCCGATGCAGATGACCTATGCGCCCACGCTCTTTGCCGAGGCTGGCAGGTCGATGGGGTTGCATCCGTTCCCGACCCCGTCGGCCAACATGTCGCGCGCCTACACAAATCCACTCGGCATCACGCTTGGCCAATGCACGTTCTGCGGTTTCTGCGAACGCTTCGGCTGCGCCAACTACTCCAAGTCGAGCGCCCAGACGACCATCCTGCCGGTGCTGATGAAGAAGGCCAATTTCGAGGTCCGCACCGACAGCGAAGTGCTGCATGTCGACCTTGCCTCCGGCGGCAAGTCCGCGCGCGGCGTGACCTACATTGACTCCTCCGGCGAGGAATATTTCCAGCCGGCCGATCTCGTGCTTCTGTGCGCCTACGGCCTGCACAATGTGCGGCTGATGATGCTGTCCGGTATCGGCAAGATTTACGATCCCAACACCGGCGAGGGAACGGTCGGACGCAACTACTGCTACCAGACCAATGCCGGCGTGCAGGTGTTCTACGACGACAAGAACTTCAATCCTTTCATCGCGGCCGGCGCGCTCGGCCAGACGATCGACGATTTTAATGGCGATGCCTTCGATCATGGCGGCCTCGACTTCGTCGGCGGCGCCGGCATCAACTGCATTC
>NZ_RZTO01000808.1:0-2712 GCF_003997225.1 Mesorhizobium sp. M2C.T.Ca.TU.002.02.1.1 | reverse complement strand
TTCATCACCGGCACGACGAGCTGCGGCCCGGCGACGACGGCGATCTCGGGATCGACATTGACCGTCGAGACGCTGAAGGCCGCCCCTTCCGGCACCAGATAGCCGATCTCTTTCAGGAAGCCTTTGTAAGCCTCCATGTCGATCGGCGCGCCGTTCTCGCGATACCAGCCGTCGAGCTTTTCCTGCATGGCGTCGCGCTTGGCCAGCAGCGCGCGGTTCTTCGGCGCGAGGTCGTGGACGATCGCCGAAAAGCCTTCCCAGAATTTTTCCGGGTCGATGCCGGTGCCGGGCGTGGCTTCTTCGGCCACGAAGTCATGGAGCTCCCGGGCAACCCGCAACCCGGCGATCTCGATGCGGTCGGTCATCTGCACGTCTCCAGATATAGCTTTGCCGGGGCCTTTGGCATGTTTGGGGTTGCGGGGTCAATTCGGCTTAGGGTGTAGGGGATTTTGGCGGGGCGGCGAAGCTGCTGATCTCCCCCCTCGTGGGGGAGATGCCCGGCAGGGCAGAGGGGGGCGCGAAGGAACGCCAACCTTGTCGCTTTCTGCCCGTGCAAATGTCACCCAGACTGGCTTTCGGAGTGCGGAAGAACGGAGACGCTGGCGGGACAGCGCCCCCCTCTGGCCTGCCGGCCATCTCCCCCACAAGGGGGGGAATCACGCTCTCCCTCACACCGCGATCCTTGGCCGTCCCGACGCCACGGCCACCACATGCGCCTCGATGAACATGCGCTGGCCCTCGATGGTCGAGACCTTGAACTCGGTGGCGACGTCGATCTCGGCGCTGTCGGTGCCGGCATCTTTCGCGCGTTCGGCCGCGATCTGCCGCACATCGGCTTCGGCCGCTTCGATCGCCTTTTCCTCCTCGGTGAAGTCGCGCACCGTCTGGCCCGAGGCGAGGCGGAACAGGCCTTCCTTCGGCTGGCTGACGCGGGCCTCGGCCGAGACGCGCACCTGGCCGACCACGGCGCCGAGCGCGTTGGCGACGTCGGTGTCTTCCGGCACGATGCAGCCATTGCCGACGAGCGGCGGCAGGCCGGCATAATGCAGCGGCGCCGAGGCGCCCAGCCCGATGACCGGGCGGTCGAGCGCGACGGTGAAGCGGGCGATGCCGGGATGCGCGTCGACCGCGCGCTGCACCAGCGCATGCGCGACGGTGGCCGCGCCGTCCAGCCCGTCCTCGGCGAAGGCGGTTTCCAGGATATATTCGGCCGACCAGCGGGTCACCGTCGTCAGCACGCGCTGCGAAATCTCCTCCGGCGTTGCCGCGATCGTCTGGCCGCGGCCGTCGCGCCGGCGGGAAAACAGCTCGGCGCCGAGGCGCGCGGTGGCGGCATCCCAGTTCGACTGCTTGCCCAGCACATGGGCGGCATCGGACGGCGTGAAGCCCGAGATATGCACCAGGCCCCGCGCGACCAGCCGGTTCAGCGTGGCGTTCTGCGCGTTGGACGACAGCAGCCTGTCCAGCGCCAGCGGGGTGGCGCCGATCGCCTCGTAGAGCTTCGCTTCCGGTCCGGTGAGGCCGGCGGCGAGCCGGTCCGGCACGCCGGTGCGCAAGGCGAAGCGCCCGTCCATGCGGCCGGGGTTCGGCGCGCGCAGCTGCCGCTCCAGTTCCGACGTCACCGCCTCGCCATGCACCATGCCGGACAGCGCCAGCGGCACCAGGCGGCGCGGCCCGAGCAGGATCTTCGGGTCGAGCGCGCCGTCTTCCAGCGTCACTTCCGAGTCGCCGCCGAGGCCGAAGGTGCGCATCGCGACCGCTTCGACCATGGTGCGGAAGCCGCCCACGGTGGCGCCTTCCGGATCGAGCCGCGGCCGGCCGCCATCGAGCACGGCGACGTCGGTGGTGGTGCCGCCGATATCCGACACCATGGCGTCGTCCAGCCCGGTCATGTGGCGGGCGCCGACCAGGCTGGCGGCGGGGCCGGACAGGATCGTCTCGATCGGCCGCTGGCGGGCGAAGGCCGCCGACACCAGCGCGCCGTCGCCGCGCACCACCATCAGCGGCGCCGAAATGCCGCGCTTGGCGAGGAACCCTTCTGTCGCCGCGACCAGCCGGTCGATCATCGAGATCAGCCTGGCGTTGAGCAGCGTGGTGAGCGCGCGGCGCGGGCCGCCGAGCTTGGCCGACAATTCATGGCTTGCTGTGACCGGCAGGCCGGTCTTCTCGCGGATCAGGTCGCGCGCGGCAAGCTCATGCGCCGGGTTGCGGGTGGCGAAATAGGCGCAGACGGCGAAGCCCGACACCGAGCCGCCGAGCTCGGGGAGCGCCGCCTCGAGGCCGGAAAGGTCGAGCTTCGCCGCATTGCCATGCACGTCATGGCCGCCCGGGCAGAACACCACCGGATCGGTGCCGAGCGCGGTCTTGAGGCCATCGCGGGCAAGGTCGGCCTCGGAAAAGCCGATCATGACCAGCGCCACGCGCCCGCCCTGGCCCTCGACCAGCGCGTTGGTGGCGAGCGTGGTCGACATCGAGACGAGTTTTATCGAGGCAGGATCGCTCCGTGATTTCTCCAGCACCGCATCCACCGCGCCGGATATGCCGACGGCGAGATCATGGCGCGTGGTGAGCGACTTCGCCTTGGCGAGAACCTTTCCCTTGGGCCCGCCCTCCTCGGACCACAGCACCGCATCGGTGTAGGTGCCGCCGGTGTCGATGCCGAGGAAGAGAGGGTGAGGCTTGGCGGTCATGGAGAGGTCCGGGGCGTGGCTT